>DATGVT010000056.1:0-11898 GCA_035300005.1 Candidatus Acidiferrales bacterium | reverse complement strand
CCCAGGCCAACACGCTGGTCGACTAACTGGCACGACCCTCCCCTCTTGGGGAGGGGAGGGAGGGGACGCGGGTTACGCCTCCCACCGATCTACACTCGGACCGTTGAAGCTCGGCGTCAACGTGCCCTACACCGACTACATCCCGCGCGAGATGGTGGTCGCCTACGTCCAGGCCGCCGACCGCCTCGGCTACGACACCGTCTGGGTGGCCGAGGCCTACGGATGGGACGCCTTCACGATCCTGACCCAGCTCGCCTGCTCGACCCAGCGGATCAACCTGGCGACCGGGATCGTCAACGTGTTCAGCCGCAGCCCGGCGCTGATCGCCCAGACCGCCGCCTCCCTGGACAGCCTGAGCGGCGGCCGCTTCAAGCTCGGGCTGGGCACCTCCGGCCACCAGGTCGTCGGCGGCTGGCACGGCGTCCCCTTCGAGAAGGGCATCCAGCGCCTCCGGGAGACGATCGAGATCGTGCGCAAGGTGCTCCGACGGGAGCGCCTGACCTACGACGGCGAGATCTTCAAGCTCGACATGGGCCTGAAGCTGATCACGCATCCGCTGAGGGACCGGATCCCGATCTACCTGGCCACCCTGACCCCGGCCGGCGTCGAGCTGGCGGGCGAGGTCGCGGACGGCTGGCTGCCGGTCTTCCTCTCCCCCCGCCACTACGACGAGGTGCTGAGGCCCGGCTTGGAGCGGGGTGCCGCGCGGGTAGGACGGCCGCTGGACGAGGTCACCGTCTGCGCCATGCAGGCGGTCGTGGTCACCGAGGACCGGGCCGCCGGCCGCGACAGCGTCCGTCCGCATCTCGGCCTGTACATCGGCGGGATGGGGTCGAAGCGCAAGAACTACTACAACGAGCTGTTCCGCCGCTACGGATTCGAGGAGGAGGCGGGCCGCATCCAGGAGCTCTACCTGGACCGGCGCAAGGACGAAGCCATCCGCCTGGTCAGCGACGAGATGGTCGACCTGGTCACCATCATCGGGCCGGCCGCGGAGTGCGTGGAGCGGCTGCGGGCGCTGGAGTCGGAAGGCGTGCGGGAGGCGGCCCTCCAGATCACCGTGCCCGGCAACGACCCCGGCCAGACCCTGGCCGCCCTGGAAGCGCTGGCGCCCAGGTGAAGGTGATCGGCTGGGGGCTGGGCGCGGGGCTGGCCGGGCTGATCCTGGCCGCCCTCGGCTGGGGCTTGCTGCACCCGGCCGACCGGCCTCCACCCTCGCTGATCGGGCGGCAGGCGCCGGAGCTGGTGGTCCAGGGCCTGGACGGCGCCCAGATCCGGCTGTCCGAGCTCCGGGGCAGCCCGGTGGTCCTGAACTTCTGGGCCTCCTGGTGCGCCCCCTGCCGCCAGGAGGATCCGGCCCTCCAGGCGGCGGCTCGAGCCAACCCTGGCGTTCGCTTCCTGGGGGTGGACATCCAGGATTCGGACGCGGGCGCCCGCGCCTACGAGTCGAGCGCGCGCCACCCCTATCCGGTCGGGCCGGCCGTCAGCGGCAGCTATCGCGACTACGGGGTCCTGGCCCCGCCGGCGACCTTCTTCATCGAGGCCGGCGGCCGCGTGGTCGCCCGCTTCGTGGGCCCGCTGGACCCAGCCACTCTGGACCGATACCTGAAGATGATCATCCAGTGAGCGGTTTCCGCTGGCTGGGGGTGGGCGCGGTGCTGGCGGCTTGCGTCGGCTACCTGATCTACAGCGCCGGCGGCGCCGCCGGGAACTATTACGTGACCGTCGCCGAATTGCGTGCCCATCCGCCGGCGGGCGAGGTGCGGGTGGCGGGCGTGGTGCAGGACGACGTGGTTCGCGGTGAGGGCGGGCTGCTGATCCACTTCACGACCGCCGAGGGGGGCGCCCGGCTGCCGGTCGTCTACCGGGGACCGCTGCCCGACATCTTCCAGCCGGGGCAGCAGGTGGTCGTCGAGGGGCGTCTGGACGGCGACGGCGTCTTCCAGGCCCGGAGCCTCTTCGCCAAGTGTCCGTCGCGATTCACCGCGGCCGCCGGCTGACGTGATCCCCGCCCTGATCGGCGCCGGCGCGCTGCTGGCCGCCCTGGCCCTGGCCGGCTTCGCGGCGCTGCTCAGCTTCTGGGCCGGCTGGCGCCAGGAGGCGGTGCTGGCTCGGGCGGGCCGGCGGGCCGTCTACGCGGCGGCCGCCTGCCTGCTGGTCGCCGCCGCCGCCCTGGAGTGGGCGCTGCTGAGCCACGACTTCCAGGTCGCCTTCGTCGCCGAGCACACCGACCTGGTCACGCCGGTCCCGCTGGTGGTGGCCGCGTTCTACTCCGGCCAGCAGGGGTCCCTGCTCTACTGGGCGCTCATCCTCTCGCTGCTGGGAAGCGCCTCCCTGGCCGCCGCCGCGGCCCTGGGAGTGCGGCTGGCGGCCTACGCGGCCGGCGTGCTGGCGGGGGTCCTGGCCTTCTTCCTGGTGGTGCTCGTCTTCGTGGCCAGCCCGTTCGACCTGCTCGCCTTCCCGCCCGCCGACGGCCTGGGCCTGAATCCGGTGCTCAGGGACGGGGGCATGCTCATCCACCCGCCTTTCGTGCTGGCCGGCTTCGCCGCCTTCGCGATCCCTTTCAGCTTCGCGGTGGCGGCGCTGCTGGCGGGCCGGAGCGACAGCGCCTGGATGGCGCACACCCGCCAGCTGGCGCTGACCGCCTGGGCGCTGCAGAGCACGGGCCTGGTCCTGGGCATGTGGTGGGCCTACCACGTGCTCGGCTGGGGCGGCTACTGGGGCTGGGACCCGGTCGAGAACGTGGCGCTGCTCCCCTGGCTCGCCACCACCGCCTACCTGCACTCGTCCCAGGTGCAGGAGCGGCGGGGTCGTGCAGGGACGCTGCGGGCCTGGAACTTCGGGCTCGTCATCCTGGCCTTCCTGCTGGTCGTCTTCGGGACGTTCATCGTCCGCTCGGGGGTGGTCCAGTCGGTGCACACCTTCGCCGTCAGCCCGATCGGGCCCTGGTTCTTCGGCCTGCTGGCCTTCCTGGTCGTCCTCTCGGGCGGGCTGCTGGCCTTCCGCGCCCGCACGCTGGCCGCCCAGCGCCCGCTCGAGCTGGCCGCCAACCGCGAGGGCGCCTTTTTGCTCCAGAACCTCCTTCTGGTCGGGGTGGCGGCGGCCGTCTTCTGGGGCACCGTGCTGCCGCTGGTCTCCGGGCTGGTCTCCGGGGAGAGCCGGGTGGTCGGCGCCGGCTTCTACGAGCGGGCGGCGGGGCCGCTGCTGGTGGTGCTGCTGGCGCTGCTGGCCGCCGGACCGCTGCTGCCCTGGCGCCGCACCCACCCGTCCTGGCGGGCGCTGGCCTGGCCCGCCGGCGCGGGGCTCCTCGCGCTGGCCACCCTGGTCGGCTTCGGTGTGCGCGACCCGGTGCCGCTGCTCGTGATGCCGCTCCTCGCCGCCGGGTTGGCGACCGTCCTCTTCGAATTCGGCCGGCTCCTCCGGCGCCCCCGGCGGTTGCGTGTGCTCGGGTACCGCCGCCGCCACTACGGCGCCTACCTGGCCCACCTGGGCCTGCTGCTGCTGGCGGCCGGCATCGCCGGCTCGCACTTCTGGCAGCAGCAGCGCGACGTCGTCCTGCGGCCGGGTGAGACCGCGAACGTGGCCGGATACCAGCTCACCTACCAGGGGACGCTGCAGCGCGACCTCGGCGACCGCAGCGAGCTGGTGGCGGTGCTCCGACTGGGCGGGGAGACCCTGGAGCCGGCCCGCGTGCAGTACCCGAGCCTGGGCGGCCAGGGGCTGACCCGAGTGGCCATCCGGAGCACTCCGCTGGAGGACCTCTACGTGATCCTGGCCGGCGGCGAGGGCGACAGCGCCAGCTTCCGGATCCTGGTCAACCCGCTGGTGACCTGGGTCTGGGCGGGGGGCGCCCTGCTCGTGTTGGGGGTCGCGTTCGGCAACCTGGGCGCCGGCCGGCGCCCGAGCCCGGTGGCGGCGCCGGTGCCGGCGCTGGTGCGCGGTTGATCTACGTCGTCGCCACCCTGCTGCTCCTGCTGGCGGCGCCCTACGTCCTCTGGCCCCTGATCCGGACCCCGGACGAGGAGGAGGAGGCGGCGGGCCAGCAGTGAGGGTGGTCGAGGCCCTGGGCCTCGCGCAGCTCTTCGGCGGCGCCCAGGCGCTCCACCCGCTGGACCTGGAGCTGGAGGCGGGGGAGAGGCTGGCGGTGCTGGGGGAAAACGGGGCCGGCAAGACCACACTCCTGCGCCTGCTGGCGACCGCCGCCAGGCCGGCTGCAGGCGAGCTAAGGCTGTTCGGTCGGGACGCGCTCCGGGAGCGAGCGCGGCTCAGGGCCCGGATCGGCTTCCTCGCCCACCAGCCCGGCCTCTACCCGGCGCTTACCGCGGCCGAGAACCTGGGCTTCTTCGCCGACCTCTACGGGCTCGGCCGCGAGCAGGTGCAGCGGCAGCTGGAGCTGGCCGGCCTGGCCGGCGAGGGCAGGCTGGTGGGGGAGCTGTCGCGCGGCCTCCAGCAGCGCCTGGCCCTGGCCCGCTCCGCGCTCCACGACCCCCCGCTCTGGGTCCTGGACGAGCCCGACGCCAGCCTCGATTCGGCCGGCGAGGCGCTCCTGGAGCGGCTGGCTGAGGGCCGGACCCTGGTCATCGCCACCCACGACCGGGCGCTGGCCCGCCGGCTCTGCGGCCGGGTGCTGACCCTGCGCGACGGCCGGGCCGAGGCCCCGGGCGGCCGGCTGCGGGTGGTGCGGTGATCCGGGTCGCCCTCTCGGTGGCGCGCAAGGACCTGCTCAGCGAGTGGCGCGGGCGCGAGCTCCTACCGGCGCTGGCGCAGTTCATGCTCCTGGCCCTGGTGATCGCCGTCTTCGCCTTCGACCTCGACGGCCAGTCCGTGCCTCGGGTGGCGCCCGGCATCCTCTGGCTGACGCTGGTCTTCGCCGCGCTTCTGGCCTTCAGCCGCGCCTACGGCGCCGAGCGGGAGCTGGCGTCCCTGGAGGCGATGCTTCTGAGCCCGGCGCCCAGGGCGGGCCTGTTCCTGGGCAAGGCTCTGGCCGGAGCGCTGCTGCTGGTGGCCTGCGAGGCCGTCCTCCTGCCCGCGCTGGCCGTCCTCCTGGGCTTCCAGGTCACCCTGGCGCTGGTGCTGGCCGTCCTGCTGGCGACCGCGGGCATGGCCGGGGTAGGGTCGCTCTTCGCCGCCCTGGCCGCCCAGACCCGGGCCCGCGAGCTGCTGCTGCCCGCACTGGCGCTCCCGCTCTGGATCCCGCTGGTGGTGCTCGCCGTCCGGGCCTTCCAGGGCGGCGGGCAGGGGGTCGCGCTGCTGGTCGACTTCGACATACTCTTCCTGGTCGTCGCCTCGCTGGCGGCGCGGTTTGTCCTTGATGACTAGGACCGAGAAGGCGGTGTACGCGTCTTTCCTGCCGCTGGCGCTGGCCGCCGGCATGGTCTTCCTCTACGCGCCCACCGACGCGCTGCAGGGCCCGGTCCAGCGGATCTTCTACCTGCACGTCTCCAGCGCGATCGCCGCCTATTTCTCCTTCGCGCTGGTCGTGGCCGGCAGCGCCGTCTACCTCTGGAGGGAGAGCACGCGCGCCGACCGGCTGGCCCGGGCGGCGGCGCCGGTGGGGCTGCTGTTCACGGTGGTCACGATCGGGATGGGCATCGTCTGGGCGAAGCCGATCTGGGGCTGGGACCCGACTCAGACCTGGGACGCCCGCTTCACCTCGACCGTCGTCCTGGGCCTGATCTACGCCGGCTACCTGCTGGTGCGGCGGCTGGCCGACCCCGGCCGGCAGGCGGCCCGCTTCGCGGCCGTGGTCGGCATCGCCGGCTTTCTGGACGTGCCCATCGTCCACTTCAGCGTGACCTGGTGGCGGACGCTGCACCCCGGACGGGTGCTGGATGCTCCCGGGGGCCCGGCGCTGCCGCCGGCGATGCTGGTCACGTTCCTGGTCACGCTGGTGGCGGTGCTCGTCTTCGCCGGGGCCCTGGTCGCCCTGCGCTACCAGATCGAGGCTCTCCTGGAGAGGCGGCCGCGGGGGGCGCCGGCGGCGGTGCCGGAGCCGGCGCGGTGACCTATCTGCTGCTCGGCTACGGCCTGGCGGTGGCGCTGATCGGAGGCTTCCTCTTCTTCTCCCTGCGTCAACTGAGGTCGCTGCGCAGGCGCTGATCGTCGGCGGGGGCGCCGCCGGGGACGCCGCCGCGGCTGGACTGCGCGCCGCCGGCTTCTCCGGCCCGATCCTGCTGCTGGCGGCGGAACCGCACCTGCCCTACCAGCGGCCGCCGCTCTCCAAGGAGTACCTGACCGGTCGCGCCGGCGCCGCGGTCCTGCCCCTGCGGCCGCCGGAGCAGTACCGCGAGCTGCAGGTGGAGGTGAGGACCGGCGCGCGGGCGGCCGAGCTCGACTCCGACCGCCGCCTGGTCCGGCTGGACTCCGGCGAGCGGCTGGCCTACGACCGGCTGCTGCTGGCGACCGGCGCCCGGCCGCGGCGGCTGCTGGGGCTCGAGGACGCCCTCCACCTGCGCGAGGTGGACGACGCCGACCGGCTGCGGGCGGCGCTGCTGGGTTCGGAGCGGCTCCAGGTGGTCGGCGCCGGCTTCATCGGCTGCGAGGTGGCGGCGGCCGCCCGCACCCTCGACCGCGAGGTCAGCGTCTACGAGTCCCTGGCGCAGCCGCTGCTGCGGGTTCTGGGACCGGAGCTGGGAGGCTGGCTGGCCTCCGTCCATCGCGGCCGCGGGGTGGAGATCCACCTGGGGGTGGAGCGGCTGCCGCCGCTGCCGGCGCCGGTGCTGGTGGCGGCCGGCTCGGTGCCGGAGACGGCCCTGGCCGAGCGAGCCGGCCTGGCGGTCGAGGGGGGCATCCTGGTCGATGAGCTCGGCCGCACCTCCGCGCCCGGCGTCTACGCGGCGGGGGACGCCGCCAGCTTCTGGAGTCCGAGCCTGGAGGCCCGCGTCCGCGTGGAGCACTTCCAGACCGCCCAGCGGCACGGGTTCGGGACCGGCCGCTCGATGGCTGGCGTCGAGGCGCCCTTCACGGAGATCCCCTGGTTCTGGTCCGACCAGTACGACCTCAACCTGCAGTACGCGGGCGCCGGGCTGGCCTGGGATGAGACCGTACTGCGCGGGCGGTTCGGGGAGCCGCCGTTCAGCGTCTTCTACCTGGCCGGCGGCCGGCTCCGGGGGGCCGCCGGCGTCGGGGATGGCCACACGATCAGCCGGGTCCGCCGCCTGCTGGAGCGGAGGGTCCCCGTCAGCCGCTCGCAGCTGGAGGACCCGGCCGTGGACCTGAGGCGGCTAGGGCCGAGCTGAACCTGGGCAGCAGGTCGGCCAGGATCCGCTCGGTCAGGCCCCAGACCACGCTCTCCTCCCAGGAGAAGTACCGGAAGCGCCAGGGCTCCTCCGAGGTCAGCCAGGCGGCCTCGTCCAGCAGCCTCAGGAGCGGGATCTCGAAGACGCCGGCCAGCTCGGCCGCGTCGGGCTCGAAGGCGGCCGGGGCCTCCGGCAGCCAGGCCACGAACGGCACCACCGAGAAGTTGGTCACCGAGGCGTAGAAAGCGGCGCCGGCGCCCAGCGGGTGCAGACCAGAGGCGGCCGGCCCCAGCTCCTCCACCGCCTCGCGGGCGGCAGCGGCCCAGGCGTCCTCCCCCGCCTGCACCCGGCCCCCGGGCAGGGCGACCTGGCCGGGGTGGTCGCGGAGATCGGCCCGCCGCCTCACGAAGGGCAGCTGCCAGGCGCCTCCCCGCTCGTAGAGCAGCGCCACCACCGCCGCCTCCCGGGCGCCGCGCCGGAAGTGGCCCCAGCCGTCCAGCGGGCTCAGCTGCCGCCGCAGTGCGTCCAGGAATTCGTTCTCGGCCGTTTGATATCTCTCGTGCTCGATGGGTAAGGTAGATAACAGGATGATCGATCACACCAACCTCCAGATTGAGGAGGTGAAGCAGGAGATCCGGCGCGAGAACGAACGCCGCTACGCCTTCTACCGGATGCTGCGGGGGACCGACAGGGTCCTCGAGCGGCTGGAGGAGATGAACCTGGAGGGCGTCCAGGCGCTGCCCGACGAAGTTCGCCGGGAGCTGGAAGAGGTCGTCTCCGGGCTGCCCGAGAACGTCCAGAAGCCGGTGCCCGAGAGCGCGCGTGTCCAGGAGGCCCTGGACGGCCTCTTCGAGGTTCAGGAGCGCCTCTTCAGGTGGCGGTATCCGGAGTGGTCGTTCGAGGACGAGGCCGAGGGGGTGGAGAGGGCCTCCTAACCGGCTACGTAGCTGAGGATCAGGTCGGTTCCGAAGGCGGCGGTGAAGCCGGCCAGCAGCCCCCAGCCCATGGCGGCTGGGGTGTTCAGCCGCTTGCCGAGGGCAAACAGCTCGTTGAGCACGTAGAGGATGGCGCCCGCGGCCAGCGCCAGGAACAGCACGTAGACGTAGGTCGAGCTGGCCAGGTAGCCCAAGAGCGTGCCCACGAAGGTCGGCCCGCCCCCGATCAAGCCCGCGGTCGCCAGGAAGCTCCAGGGCGCCGGGTTGGTGTCGGTGGCCAGCGGGGCGGCGATCCCGAAGCCCTCGGTGACGTTGTGAAGGGCGAAGCCGATCACCAGGACGCCCGCGAAGGCGATGGCCCCGATGTGCGCCGACTGGCCGATGGCGAGCCCTTCGGAGAGGTTGTGCAGGCCAAGGCCGGTGGCGATCATCATGGCCAGCCCGCGGGGCGAGGCGTGATCGTGCCCTCGGCGGAGCCGGCGCAGGACGCTGCCGTTGAAGTAGACCAGGGCCAGCAGGCCCACCGCGATGCCTCCGGCGAAGACGCCGGCCAGGATCCAGAACCCGTCCGGGTCGCCCTTGCGCAGTCCGGCCAGGCCCGCCTCGACGGGCTGCGCGGCGTGGCTCAAGATATCCCAGAGCAGGAATACCAGGATGCCGGTGGCGATCGCGTTGAGGAGGCCCTGCACCCTCTTGTCCAGCCCGCGCAGGCGAGCGATCGGCAGCCCGAGGAAAATGGTTCCCCCGGCGATGGCTCCCAGCAACGCGGTCTGCAGTGGGCTCATGCTCTACTGATTAGTACGTGCGAAAGCAAGGATTAGTCCACTCTAACAATTCGGGATCTGTAAGCGAGGTCATCTCCCACTACCTGGAGGCGATCTACTACATCCAGGCCGAGGGCGAGAGCGTCCGCAGCGCCCGGCTCGCCGACTGGCTGGGCGTCAGCCGCCCGACCGTCACCGCCGCCCTCCGCCGGATGACCCGGGACGGCATGGTGCGGCTGGACACCCGCAAGGAGATCCGCCTCACGGAGCGGGGCCGCCTGGAGGGCGAGGCCATCGTCCGCCGGCACCGGATCATGGAGCGCTGGCTGACCGACGGCCTGGGCCTGGACTGGGTCGCCGCCGACGAGGAGGCCGCCCGCCTCGAGCACGCTGTTTCCGAGGTGGTCGAGAAGCGGCTCTACGAGGCGCTCGGCCGGCCCACCACCTGCCCGCACGGCAACCCGATTCCCGGGCACTCCGAGGCCAGCCCCCGCGAGGTCCGCCTCTCGGCCCTGAGGGAGGGCCAGGCGGCCACCGTGTCCCGGATCTCGGAGGTCGCCGAGCGGGAGGCGCCCCTCCTCCTGCGCTACCTGCACGAGCGCCAGCTGACGCCAGGGACTTCGCTCGCCGTGCTGGAGGTGGACGGGGTCGGCCGCACTCTGCGGCTGCGGGCGGGGGATCGCGAGGTGACGCTCAGCCACGAGACCGGAGGCAAGGTTTGGGTGCTGCCGAGCCGCCCCTGAAGGTCCGGGTCAGCCTGCGCGGCGAGCCGGGTGAGGCGAGCCAGGCCGGCGAGTACCTGGCGCACGCCGGGGCCCTGGACGCCGCCGGCGTGGACTCCATCCTGGTCGGCGGCGGGGATGCGGTCACGCTGCTGGCGGCAGTGGCGGCGGTCACCTACCGGGCCCGCCTGGCGGCCGGCTTCGGCTCCCGGCCCAGCGCCTCCACGCTGGCCACCCTGCAGTGGCTGGCCGGGGGCCGCCTGGAGCTGGCGCCGGAGAGCGAGACCTGGCACCCGGTCGAGGTGCCGCAGAGCCGGACCGCCTGGCGGGAGTCGCTCGACGCGGCCAGGGAGGTCGGCGCGGCCGGGGTCGTGGTGCCCTTCGACCCCCGGCTGATCGACATCCTGCGCAACCCGCTGGAGGACGACCGCCAGGACCTGCAGGTGGCCCAGGGCTAGCTAACCTAGCCCTGTGAACGCGCTGGAGGTCATCGGGCGCAAGCGCGACGGCCACGAGCACAGCGCCGAGGAGATCCGCTTCCTGCTCACCGGCTACCTCGAGGGCCGGATCCCTGACTACCAGTTGGCCGCCTGGCTGATGGCCGTCTGCACCCGCGGCATGACGCGCGCGGAGACGCTGGCCCTGACCCAGGCCATGGTCGACAGCGGCGAGACCCTCGACCTCTCAGGCATCGATGGCCTGAAGGTCGACAAGCACTCCACCGGAGGCGTCGGCGACAAGGTGACCCTGATCGCCGCGCCGCTGGCGGCTGCCTGCGGGGTCAAGGTGCCCAAGCTCTCCGGCCGCGCCCTCGCCCACACGGGGGGGACGCTGGACAAGCTGGAGTCGGTACCCGGCCTGACGGTGGACCTGGAGCCCGCCCGCTTCATCCGGCAGGTCCGCGCGCTGGGCCTCGCGATCGCCGCCCAGTCGCCGCGCATGGTGCCCGCGGACAAGGCCCTGTACGCGCTCCGGGACGTCACCGCCACGGTTCCGGCCGTGCCCCTGATCGCGTCCAGCGTGATGTCCAAGAAGCTGGCCGCCGGGGCCGACGCCATCGTCCTCGACGTCAAGTTCGGGCGGGGGGCGTTCATGCCCGACCCCGACAGCGCCACCTTCCTGGCCTCCGAGATGGTCTGGATCGGCGAGGGCGCCGGGCGTCGCACGGTGGCCCTGGTCACCGCCATGGACAACCCACTCGGCCGCTCGGTCGGCAACGCCCTGGAGGTGCGGGAGTCATTGGAAGCCCTGGCTGGGAGGGGGGACCCAGAGCTGCTCGAGGTGTCGGTCGCTGTGGCCCGCGAGATGTGCCGGCTGGCCGAGGTCGCCGAGGACCCCGAGCGGGCGCTCCGGAGCGGGCGTGGCCGCGAGGTCTTCGAGGGCGTGCTCGCCGCCCAAGGCGGGCGGCTGGCGGAGGGGCTGCCGGAATCGCCGGTGCAGCTGCCGGTGCCGGCCGCCGAGGGCGGCCACGTGGAGGCGATCGACGCCCTGGAGGTGGGACTCGCCTGCCTCGAGCTGGGCGCCGGCCGCCTGCGCAAGGAGGACCGCGTCGACCCGGCGGCGGGCGTCGTGATCGAGGCGCCGGTCGGCGCCGAGGTCCGCCGCGGGGACCCCCTGGCGGTCGTGCACGCCCGCACCCGAGAGCTCGCCGAGGGTGCCCGCGAGCGCCTGCGGCGAGCCTGGAAGCTAAGCCCGGCGCCCGTGCGCCGCCCGCCTCACGTCCTGGCCCGGGTGGACCGGAGGGGCGTCACCTCGGCCGGATAGACTTACCGGCCGGGTGGCGGCGACGAAGGCAGACAAGAAGTACCACGTCGGCCTCGCCGCGGGTGAGGTGGGTGCCTACGTCCTCTACCCCGGCGATCCCGCCCGCACTGCCGTGATCGCCCCGCACCTGGAGGGCGCGCGCGAGGTCGCCTTCAGCCGCGAGTACCGCACCTTCACCGGCGCCGTGGACGGCGTGCCGGTCTCCGCCATCTCCAGCGGCATGGGTGGTCCCTCGGTCGCCATCGGGATGGAGGAGCTGCGCGAGCTGGGGGTGCACACCTTCCTGCGGGTCGGCACCTGCGGCGGCACCCAGCCGGAGGTCAAGGTCGGCGACCTGGTCATCGCGACCGCGGCCGTGCGCACGGAGGGAACCCCGGACGGGTACGTACCCAGGGAGTTTCCGGCGGTGGCCAGCTACGACGTCGTGACGGCGCTCCTGGAGGCGGCCCAGTCGGCGGGGGCGCCGCACCACCTG
>DATGVT010000055.1:0-1568 GCA_035300005.1 Candidatus Acidiferrales bacterium | reverse complement strand
TCGGCGAGCTGGTGGCCGCGCAGCCGGTAGCCGGAGTTGTCGTAGCTGCCGCCGACGTCCGCCTGCCAGAAGTCCAGGAGGGCGCGCGCCACCGGCTGGCATCCGGCGCTCAGCACGCGGCCTTCGAGCCGCAGCCTCGTGCCCTGCATTCCGGGCTCCAGCAGCGAGGTCCGCTCGGGGGAAGCGGACTTGAAGTAGGGGCCCTCGGTGACCGACGGCGTCAGTGGATGCGTGCTGCAGGCCCCGGCCGCGGCCGGGCTGCTGGCCGAGCTTGCGGCGGGGCCCCCAGCGGCGCCGCCGCAGGCGGCCAGGGCCAGCCAGGCCAGCAGGAGGCCGGCGCGCGGCAGCGCCAGTCCGGCAATCCTCATCAGCCGCTCACGGCCTGGTCGCCCTGCAGCTGGGGACCCGGCTCCGGGGCCGTGAGGTCGGCGCCGCGACGGGCCCGCGGCCAGGTGACCATGAAGCTGGCGCCGCCCAGCGGAGAGTCGTTGACGGTCCAGCGCCCTCCGGTCGCGCGCACGATGGCGTCCCCGATCGAGAGGCCCAGGCCGGCTCCCCCACCGCCGCCCCCGGCGCGGTGGAAGCGCTCGAAGATGCGGCCGCGCTCGGGCGGCGGGACCCCCGGCCCGCTGTCTTCGACGCTGACGAACGCACGGCCTTCGGCGACCCCTGCGCGCACACGCACCTGTCCGCCCTCCGGGGTGTAGCGGCAGGCGTTGTCGAGGAGGACGCCGAGCAGGCGGTCGATCCAGGATTCCGGGGCCGTGATGACCGGCAGGCTGCCCTGGACCGGCTCCAGGCTCAGCGTCTGCCGGCGCCGGTGGGAAACCGCCCGAAAGCGCGCGACCGAACCGGCCGTGGCGGCGACCAGGTCGACCGCTCCGAAGTCCGACTCCCGGCTGCGGCTGTCGAAGCGAGCCAGCCAGAGGAGGTCGTCGACCAGCGCGCGCATGCGCTTCATCTCGTCGGCGGTCCGCTCCAGGCTGGTCTTGTAGGAGCCCGCGTCCCGCTCGCGCAGCAGCGCGAGGGACACCTCCGCCTCCATCACCTGGAGCGGGGTGCGCAGCTCGTGGGAGGCGTCGGCGCTGAAGGCCAGCAGCTTGCGGCGGGCGTCCTCGATCGGCTGCGCGCTCCAGCGGCCGATGGCCAGCGCGGCCCCGAAGACGAGCAGCATCACCGGCAGCAGGGCGATGCCCTCGGCCAGGAGCAGCGACTGCCGGGCCCGGTCGACGAAGTTGAGGCTCTCACCCTGGACCAGCCAGCCGTCGAAGCAGCGGGGTCCCTGGCAGAACTGCACCGCCCTGCCGTCCAGCCGCATGCTCACGCCGCCGACGGTTCCCGTCGTCGGCCCCTGAAGGTGCCGGAACTGCGACGGCAGCTCGGGGGCGTTGGGGCTGGAGGCGAACACGCTGCCGCTGGAGTCGACGCCCCACTGGACGGTGGGGGCGAAGTTGCCCCGGCCCCGATCGGGGAGGGGCCGGCTGACGTCGAAGGGACGGCGGATGTCGGGCCCGGTGAAGCGGTTCTCCAGCTGCTGGTCGACAGCCTGCAGGTTGGCCCTGTCGGTG
>DATGVT010000054.1:0-8277 GCA_035300005.1 Candidatus Acidiferrales bacterium | reverse complement strand
CCGGATCGAGGAGCTGGCCCGGAAGGTGGAGCAGCTCTCGCGCCAGAGCCCGGCGCGCAAGCCGGCGCGGCGGCGGACGAGCACCCGCAAGCGGGCCGCCCCGCGGAGCTCAACCGCCGCCGAAACCCCGAGCGAGACGCCCCGCTAGCTAGCTCGAAGGTGCCCTGTACACGGGCACGCCCCCCACCGCCACCAGCTGGGGGCGGAGGCCGGTCCAAGCTTTGACACGCAGCCCGAGCGGATCCTCGGCCAGGATCTGGAAGTCGGCCAGCTGGCCTGGTTCCAGCGCGCCCTTCTCGTCCTCCTCGAAGCTGGAGTAGGCGCCACCCCAGGTGTAGGCGCGCAGCGCCTGCCACCGGGTCAGGCCCTGCTCCCGGTCGAGTACCGCGGCGGCCAGACCGTCCCACGGATTGGGGTCGGTCACGACAGGCAGGTCGGAGCTGAAGGCGAGCTCGACGCCGGCCTCGCGCAGCGCCCGGTGCGCGGCCAGGTGCCGGCGCAGCCGGGATCCGAAGCGGTCGCCCAGCCGCTGCCGGCCGTAGAGCGCGAAGAGAGGCTGCATGACCGCCACCACGCCCAGGCGCGCCGCTCGCCGCCGGAGATCGGGCGGACAGGCGGTGCAGTGCTCGATCCGGTGCCGCAGATCAGGGGCGGCTGCCGCCTCCACGGCGTCCAGGAACGCCTCGATGGCGGCGTCGCCGACCGCGTGGGCGGCCACCTGCAGCCCGGCCTCGGAAGCCCGGGCCACCAGCTCCTGGAGCTCCTTCGGGGGCGTCCGCCAGAGTCCGCGACCCGAGCGCAGCGCCACCGTTCCCGGCCCGGCGCCGCCGTCGACGAAGACCTTGATCGGCCCCGCCCGCAGCAGCGGGCCGCCGGAGGCGCTGCGCAGGTTCAGGCCCCGCGCGGCCTCCAGCAGCTCCCAGGAGAGGAACTGGTTGACGCGCATCCGCAGCTGGCCGGACTCGGCCAGCCGCTGGTAGGCGCGCAGGTCGTCGGCAAAGCCGCGGTTGACTGCAGCGCCGACGCTGGTCACACCCCGCGAGAGGAGCAGGCGTTGGCAGAGCAGGATGCCCCGCTGGCGCCGCTCCAGGCTGGGCGGCGGCTGCACGTCGGCCACCAGCCGCATGGCCGCCTCCAGCAGGAGGCCGTTGGGCTTGCCGTCGGGGTCACGCCCGATGCGGCCGCCTTTCGGATCCGGCGTGCGGGAGGTGATCCGGGCCCGCCGCAAGGCCGCCGAGTTGGCCACCCGGGTGTGCCCGCCTCGCTCGTCGATGAAGGCCGGTCGGCGGCCGGTGGCGCCGTCCAGGTCCCGGCGGTGCGGAGGGCGGGCCTCCGCCAGCTCGGCGACCGTGTAGCCCAGGCCCTGCAGCCACTCGTCCGGCCCCAGCGTCCGGGCGAAGCTGCGCAGCCGATCCTGGATCTCGGTGATGCTGGTGGCGCCCAGGAGTCGCGCGGCGAAGCGCGTCAAGCCGAAATAGACGACGTGCGCGTGCGCGTCATTGAAGCCTGGCAACACGGCGGCGCCGCGCAACTGGATCACCTGGGTGCCGCGTCCTCGCAGGCCCATCACCTCGCGGCCGCCGACCGCCAGCACCCGACCGCCGCCGACGGCCAGGTGGCTGTGCCGGCGGAGGCGCTGTCGGCCGAGTGGGTAGACGGCCCCGGCGGCCAGGATCAGGTCCGCTTCCACTGGCGGCTAGAGTATGGACGTGCGGGTGGTCGATCTCCGGTCCGATACCGCCACGCTGCCCACGCCCGAGATGAAGCGGGCGATGGCGAATGCCCCGCTCGGCGACGACGTCTTTCGCGAGGACCCCACGGTCAACCGGCTGCAGGAGGCGGCCGCCGAGCGAATGGGAAAGGAGGCGGCGATCTTCGTCGCCAGCGGGACGATGGGAAACCTGATCGGCGTGCTGGTGAACGCGCGCCACGGCGAGGAGGTGATCGCCGACGCCGACGCCCACGTCTTCATGTACGAGGCGGCCGGCGCGGCCACGGTGGGAGGGATCCAGATCCGGCAGGTGACCACCGAGAGAGGAGTCATGTCACCTGGGCAGGTCGAGGCCGCCATCCGTCCCGCCGGGGACGTGCACCAGCCGCGGACGGCCGCGGTCTCGATCGAGGACACCCACAACCGCCACGGCGGCATCGCCTGGTCGCTGGAGGAGCTCGGCCAGGTGTCAAGGACCGCCCGTCGCCACGGCCTGGCCGTGCACCTCGACGGCGCCCGCATCTTCAACGCAGCGGTGGCGATCGGCGCCGACGCCCGCGAGATCGCGGCCACCGGCGACACGGTGACCTTCTGCCTCTCCAAAGGCCTGGGTTGCCCGGTCGGCAGCCTGCTCTGCGGGCCGGCCGAGAAGATCGAGGAGGCCCACCGCTGGCGCAAGATGCTGGGCGGCGGCATGCGGCAGGCAGGGGTGCTGGCCGCGGCCGGGCTGGTGGCGCTGGAGTCCATGGTTGACCGGCTGGCCGAGGACCACGCGCACGCCCGCACTCTGGCCGAGGGGCTGGCCGAGATGGAGGGCGTGGACTGCGACCTCTCGCGGGTCCAGACCAACCTGGTGTTCTTCCGGCTCAGCGGGATGTCCTCCCGCGAGTTCGCCGACGCCTGCCGCCTGCGCGGGGTGCTGGCGGGGACCCCGGCCCCTGACCGGGTCCGGCTGGTCACCCACCATGGAGTCGGGACCGAGGATGTCCAGCACACCCTGCAGGTCTGCCAGGAGGTGCTCTCGGCCTAGCCTTGGCGAGAGGAGACCGGGTGGAGATTCTGGTCGACTCCGGCGGCGGGACCGCGAAGACCTACGAGGTGATCGCGACCCGGGCCGGCCGGCGGGTGGAGGTCCGCACCTCCCGGAGCACGGTCGAAGTGGTGGAGGTGACCCGGACCGGGGTGGCGGTTCGCACCGCCCGCTTCATGGCGCCGCGGGTGCTGGCGGTGGTCGAGCACCCGGTGCGCGACCTCCCCGGCGGCCTGGGCTAGCGCCCCGCCAGCAGCTCCGCCAGCAGCGTCGGGTCGATGTTGCCGCCGCTGACCAAGGCCACCGTGGGCGGCCCCGGAGGCAGCTGCTCGAGGGCGGCGTAGGCGAGAGCGCCCGCCCCCTCGGCCACCACTTTGGCGGCGCCGGCCAGCTCTACGACGGCCGTCCTCAGGCGCGTCTCCGGCACCAGCAGCCAGCGGTTCACCGCCAGCTTCAGGCGCTCGAACTGACGGGGGTCGAAGGGCGCCGTGGTGCCGTCGGCGATGGTGGCGGGTGTCACCGGCACCGGCCCCCCGGCTGCGAAGACCTTCGGCCAGAGCGGATAGCCGTCCGACTGGACCCCGATCACCTCCAGGCCCGGGCGCAGCGCCTTCAGCGCCGAGGCGACTCCGACGACCAGGCCGCCGCCGCCGACCGGCACCAGGATCCGCTCGACGTCCGGTAGCTGCTCGGCCACCTCCAGGCCGACGCCGCCGTGACCGGCCATCACCTCCTCGTCGGCGAAGGGGTGGATGAACGTCTCCGGCTCGTTCGCCCAGCCCTCCTCCACCATCCACTTCAGCAGCCGCTCGCGCGGCAGCGGCAGGATCGCGCCGCCCCAGCGGCGGACGCCCTCCACCTTGGGTGGCGGCGCGGAGTCGTACATCACCACGCGGCAGCTCACGCCCAGGCGGTTGGCGACGTAGGCGCAGGCCTGGGCGGCGTTGCCGGCGCTGACCGTCAGCAGGCCCCGCCGGAGGCGGTCGGGGGGCAGGGCCAGCGCGGCCGCGAAGAAGCCGCGGACCTTGAAGCTGCCGGTCGGCTGCAGGCACTCCAGCTTCAGGTGGGCGTCGCCAAGCTGGACCAGCGGGGTGAGCTCCACGAACTCTCGCGCCCGCTCGGCGGCCGCCTGCACGCGCTCGAGCGGGATCACGGCGGATATCGTATTGAGGTGCCCATCTACGAGTACCGCTGCGACGCCTGCGGCAAGCGGTCGTCGGCGCTGCTGCCGAGCTACGCGGCTCCCGACCCCAAATGCCCACACTGCGGAAAGCAGCGCCTGAAGCGGCTGGTCTCCACTTTCGCCACCGTCCGCTCCGAGGAGGGCGGCGGCGACGACTTCGGCGGCGGGGACGACCACGACCATGACCACGGCGGCGATGACTTCGGTGGGGACGACTTCGGCGGCGGAGACGACGACGACTTTTAGCTAGTGGCCTAGTCCGCGGCCAGCACCCGGTGGGCGGCGTCGATCAGCTGGCGCCGGTGGGAGTCGTCGCGGGCGAAGATCCGGAAGAGCGCCATCCGCACCGGCAGCCGCCGGAACAGCTCCAGCACGCCGCTGCGCTGGTAGGTGTCCTCCAGCGGGTCGTAGAAGAGGATGTCCATCGTCTCCGTCATCGGGTTGAAGGCCCGCGACTCCTGGGCCGCCACGTCGACCTCGAACTCGATCTTCCGCAGCTCCCGCGGGAGCCGCTCCCGGATCCCACCCGCGAACTGATCGCGCGTCATGGCCAGCACGCCGGAGGGGACGTCGTGCGCCTCCACGTAGCCGGAGTAGATGAGCTTCCACTTGAGACGGCGCGCCACGGTGTCGGCCCACGCCCGCCCCAGCTCCTGCCGCTCCGGACCCTCGGCGCCCTGGGCCCAGCGGTCCACCTCTGTCATCAGCCGCCACTCGGTAAGGGTCTTGAAAGCTTCCATCCGCTCCAGTGGGTTGCCGCCCAGGAGCAGGTCCATCGTGGGCCGGAAGATCTCCCGCAGCTGGAGGTCGATCCGGCGCACGGTGCGGTGAAAGTAGACCTGGTGGTAAAGGTAGAGCCGGGCGCTCAGGAACATGTAGAGCGCCTCCGCCCCGTGGCTGTGCAGCGTCAGCCCCTTCTCGCTGATGAACGAGTAGTGGAGGATCCGCTGGACGTCGACCGGGCCGGTCGAGACCCCGCAGATGTAGGAGTCGCGGGGCACGTAGTCCATGTTGTCGGCCGAGTAGGCGCCCACCAGCGCCGGCTTCAGGGCCGCCAGCCAGCCCGGAGGCTGAAAGCCCTCCAGTTCGGCGGCCGCGATCAGATAGGAGATCCAGCGCGGGTCCACGCGCTCGCCTGGCTCGAAGTCCGCCGCCGGCGAGGCGCCCAGGCCTGAGATCAGGGGCGACAGCTCCCCCGCGATCAGGTGGCGGCCGATGTCCTCGTGATCGATTCCCCAGCGGTCAAGGTAGTTGGCGTCGAAGAAGTGCCCGAAGGGGCCGTGGCCGGAGTCGTGCAGCAGCCCGGCCACACGCATGGTCTCCTCCACCAGGCCCAGCGAAGGAACCTCGGGGTGGACCCGCTTCAGCGTCGGGTACAGGTGCCGTCCCCACTCCCCGGCCAGGTGCATGGCGCCCAGCGAGTGCTGGAACCGCGAGTGCTCGGCGGTCGCGAACACCCACCACGCCGACTGGAGCTGATGGATGCGCCGCAGGCGCTGCAGCCAGGCGTGGTCGACCAGGTCCTGCTCCGCGCACTCGCCGGGCGCCCCGCCGGGGCCGCCCTTGGTTATGCGCAGGTACCGGTAGATGGGATCGCTGGAGAGGTTGAGCCGCGAGTACTCGGCGGCCGGGCCCGCCATGGGCGGATTATCGTCGGATCGTGGCCGCCGACGGTCTCCAGCGTGGCGTCGAGCTCTTCAACCGCGGCGAGTACTGGCACGCCCACGAGGCCTGGGAGCGGGCCTGGATCCCCGATCGCCGCGGTCCCGACCGCGGCTTCTACAAGGGCCTGATCCAGGTCGCCGCCGGCTGCCTGCACTATCGGCGCCGGAGCCGGCGCGGGGCCCTCAACAAGTGGGGCAGCGGGGCTGACTTCCTGCGGCCTTATCTTCCCGCCCACCAGGGCCTTGACCTGGCCGCCCTGGTGGCCCGGGTGGACGAGATGAAAGCGGCGCTGGCGGCGGGCGGCTGGCCGGAGCTGGACCTGCCCCGGATCGCTCAACTGTAGGGCGGAAAGCGCCGACCGGCTCCGCCCTCGATCAGGCCGCCATGGCCCAGCCGCAGCAGGTCTTCCGTCTCCGCGCGGCCGTAGGCGAAGACGAAGGGCAGGAGCAGGTCGAGCGAGGTGCTCTTGCCGAACCCGGCGCAGGAGGCCACCCCCACCACCGCCGCGCGCCCGAGCCGGCCCAGCCAGAGCATGCTGCCCGGGTGGGCGGGCGCGCCCAGGTGGAGCAGCTCGCCGCCCGCCTCCGGCAGCTGGTGGTACGCGGGGTCGAGGGGGTCGATGGCGGAGGCGCCCGCGAAGAGCACCAGGTCGGCGGCCCGCTCTCGCGCCTCCCGGTAGGCGGTGGCGACCGCGTCACCGGTGCGGGCGACCTCGCGCAGGGCCAGGACCTGGGCGCCGTACCAGCCCAGCTTGCGGGTCACCGCCTCGGCGAAGAGCTGGCGGGCGCGGGGCTTGAGGCGTTCGGTGACGACGAGCAGCGTCCGCAGGGGCTTGAACGGCAGCAGCTCCAGCAGCGGGCCCTCCTTCCGGATGGTCCCCAACGCGCCCTCCAGCAGCGCGCCGGGGACGGCGACCGGCGTCACCTTGCAGCCGGCCACCTCCTCGCCCGCCTCCACCGCCTGCCCGTCGACCAGCGTGAAGATCGAGATCGGGCCCAGCCGGTTCACCGCCTCCAGCGGCTGCGGCTTCACACGCAGCAGGCCGCGCACCCCGGCCTGGACCCGGACCTGGCTCTGCACCGGCTCCGAGACCCTGAGCCGCGGCCCGGCCAGCGCCGCCGCCAGCCGGCGCGCGGCTTCGTCCTCGTGCACGTCGCCCGGCTCCAGCACCGCCAGGTGGAGCTCAGATGCCCGCCGCACTCTCTCCAGGTGCGCCTCCGTGAGCACCGTGCCCTTGCGCAGCTCGGGTCCGAGGTCGTGGCAGAGGACGCGGCCAACGATGTCGGCCGCCCGGGCGGTACGCCCGTCGAGCCGGACGGCTTGCATCGAATCGGTAGCATAGGCGGCAGCGTGAGCGCGGCTTCGGGGCTCCGCGTGTACAGCACGCTCACCCGCCGCAAGGAAGCCTTCAAGCCCCTGCGGCCCGGCCAGGTGACGATCTACAGCTGCGGGCCCACCGTCTACCGGTACGTGCACATCGGCAACCTGCGCACGTTCATGTTCGCGGACCTGCTCTGCCGCGTCCTCGAGTACCACGGCCATCGGGTCAAGCAGGTGATGAACCTCACCGACGTGGGCCACCTGACCGACGACAGCTTCGACCGAGGCGAGGACAAGATGCTGGTCTCCGCCCGGCTGGAGAAAAAGACTCCGGCGGAGATCGCCGAGTTCTATACGCAGGCTTTCGTCGGCGACATCGCGAAGGTCAACATTCGGCTCGCCGCCGCCTATCCGCGGGCCACGCAGTTCATCCCGCAGATGATCACCATCATCGAGAGGCTGATCGCGCGCGGGCACGCCTACGAAGCCGGCGGCACCGTCTACTACGACATCGCCAGCTTCCCCGCTTACGGCCGGCTCTCCCGCAACAGCACCCAGCAGCTGATCTCCGGCGTGCGCGGCGAGGTCGACCCGCGCAAGAGGCACCCGGGCGACTTCACCCTCTGGAAGGCAGCCGGCGAGAAGCGGCAGCAAGTCTGGGACAGCCCCTGGGGGCCGGGCTTCCCCGGCTGGCACATCGAGTGCTCCGCCATGTCCACCAGCCTGCTGGGCGACCGCTTCGACATTCACACCGGCGGCGCCGACAACGTCTTTCCCCACCACGAGGCCGAGATCGCGCAGTCTGAGGGGGCTCTCGGACACCCGGTCGTCGGCTACTGGATGCACGGCGAGCACCTGCTCCTTTCGGGGACGCGGATGGCCAAGTCGGCCGGCAACTTCTTCCGCATCACCGAGCTGGAAGACCAGGGCCACGACCCGCTCGCCTTCCGCTACCTGGCGCTGCAGGCGAAGTACCGGACCAAGCTGAACTTCAGCCAGGAGGGGCTGGCGGGCGGGGACCGGGCGCTGCGCGCGCTGCGGGAGAAGGTGGCCGAGTGGTCGGGGGGTCCGGACGGGCCCCGGGCCGACTTCGAGGCCCGCTTTCGGGCGGCCGTCGCGGACGACCTGGACCTGCCGGCGGCCATGGCGCTGGTGGCCGAGTTGTCGCGCTCGGACCTCAAGCCGGGCGCGCGGGCAGGTCTGTTACTGGACTGGGACCGCGTCCTCGGTCTGGACCTGGCGCACCGGGCGCCGGCCGGGGAGCTGCCGCCTGGCGCGGGCGAGCTGCTCGCGCAGCGGGATCGGGCCCGGGCCGCCCGCGACTTCGCCGCCGCCGACCGGCTGCGCGGCGAGCTGGCCGGGCTGGGA
>DATGVT010000053.1:0-5491 GCA_035300005.1 Candidatus Acidiferrales bacterium | reverse complement strand
GAGCCTGGGCGGGCCTGCTGGGCGAGGTGACGGACGCCGTCAACCGCGGGGCCTACGGCGGCCGGTGGCCGGACCGCCGACAGGTGACGGTCTGGCGCCGGAGGCTATCCTGAGCAGCCTGTGGCCGAGGCCCTGAAAACCACCGGCGCCGAGGAGGTCCGCTGGGACTTGAGCGAGCTCTATAGCTCGCCCACCGACCCCGCCATCGAGCAGACGCTGGCCGAGGCGCTGAAGCGGGCGCAGGCGTTCGCGGAGCGCTATCGGGGCCGGGTCGGCTCCCTGGAGCCGGCCGAGTTCGCGGAGATGATGCGGGGGCTGGAGGACGACTACGACCTGGCCGCCCGGTCGGGTATGTACGCCCACCTGCTGCACACGCAGAACACCCATGACCCGGCCGCCGGGCGGCTGCTCTCCCGGGTGCGGGAGGCGGGGGCCGAGCGTGGCAAGCACACCGTCTTCTTCAATCTGGAGCTGGCCCAGGTGACCGACCAGCAGGCGGCCCGCATCTACGCCGACCCCGCCACCGCGACCTACCGGCACACCGTGGAGGAGGCGCGCAAGTACCGGCCGCACCAGTTGAGCGAGGTCGAGGAAAAGCTCCTGACCGAGAAGAGCCCGGTCGGCACCTCCTCCTGGACCCGGCTCTTCGAGGAGCTCTGCGCTGGCATCAAGGTCCGGGTCGGCGAGCAGGAGATGCCGCTGCCGCCGGCGCTGGCCCTGCTGCGGGTGGCGGAGCGGGAGCGCCGCGCGCAGGCGAGCCAGGCCATCACCCGGGCGCTGGAGCAGGACGTCCGCACCCGCGGCTACATCTTCAACGTGATCCTGCTCGACAAGTCGATCGACGACCGCCTGCGCGCGTATCCGACCTGGATCTCGTCGCGCAACCTGGCCAACGAGACCTCGGACGAGGCCGTGGAGGCGCTGGTCAAGGCGGTGACCGCCCGCTACGACATCTGCGTGCGCTACTACCGCGTCAAGAAGCGGCTGCTGGGCCTGGACGAGCTGTTCGAGTGGGACCGCTACGCGCCGGTCGGCACCGCCGGCCGGGAGGTGAGCTGGCCGGAGGCTCGGGACCTGGTGCTGGGCTCCTACCACCGCTTCTCGGCGCGCGCGGGGCAGCTGGTGCAGGAGTTCTTCGACAAGCTCTGGATCGACGCCCCGGTGGTGGAGGGCAAGGAGGGCGGCGCCTACTGCATGGGGGCGACGCCCCGGTTCCACCCCTACGTGATGATGAACTTCACGGGCCAGCTCAACGACGCCCTCACCCTCGCGCACGAGCTGGGCCACGGGCTGCACGACCGACTCGCCTCACGGCAGCACCTGTTCGACTACCAGCCTCCGCTGACGCTGGCCGAGACCGCGTCGGTGTTCGGCGAGACGCTGACCTTCGACCGGATCATGGCCGAGGAGAAGGACGAGCGCGTCCGCCTGGCCATGCTCTGCCAGCAGCTGGAGGGCGCCTTCGCGACCATCTTCCGGCAGGTCGCCTTCAACCGGTTCGAGGACGCGTGCCACAACCGCCGGCGCGGTGAGGGCGAGCTCTCGGTGGACCAGCTCAACCAGGCCTGGCAGGAGCAGATGCGGCCGATGTTCGGCGACGCCCTGACGCTGAGCGAGGAGCACGGGGTCTGGTGGAGCTACGTGGAGCACTTCCTGCACGTGCCCGGCTACGTCTACGCCTACGCCTTCGGCAACCTGCTGGCGCTCTCCGTCTACCAGCGCTACCGGGAGGTGGGGCCGGGCTTCGTGGACTCCTACCTGGAGTTCCTGGCCGCGGGCGGCTCGCGGCGGCCGGACGAGCTGGTGCGCAGCCTGGGCATGGATATCACCGACCCCGGCTTCTGGGACGCCGGGCTCCAGATCCTGGACCGGATGGTCGGCGACGTGGAGAAGCTCGCCCGCTAGTGGTGTGTTTTGGGAATTAGCTGGACAAGGCGCGGCCCAGGCCGCCGAGGCCAAGGAAAGGGTGGCGCGACGAGGAGCGCATCTGGAGGATGCGTGACGATGAGCGCCGGGCCCCTTGACGCAGGCATCAGCGCACGCAGGGCGCTCGGCGGAAATGGGCCGATTGATTGTCGAGCGGTTTCCCGGACGCACCACTAGGTTCGAGGGATATTAACGGCCTGCCTGGCGAGGCAGGGGCGCGACGAAGTCACCCTTGAAGCCGAGGTCGTGCACGACCAGCGGGCTGGAGAGGCTGATCCAGGCCAGGTTGCCGAACTCGCGGTCGCCGGGCAGCCGCCCGAACACGGTGTCGCCGTCCAGCCAGCCCTCGACCCAGAAACCCTGGGGCAGGCTGACCAGCCCGGCCGACCTGGTCGCCACCTTGGCGTGATCGGAGATGGCCTGGCCGTCGGCGGCCATCCGCAGCGCCAGCGCGCTGAAGCCGTCCACCGCCGGCGTCCAGAGGACGCTGCCGGTCGAATCGCGGACCGTGACGGTATCCCGATATTGCCTCGACAGGCAGGGGATCAGGCCTTGCGCTGTGATCGAGGCGCTGGTGCAGTCGGCGCCTCCCAGCTGCCGGCCCAGTTTGCCAGAGGCGTCGAGTACGTACAGCGGACCGCCCGGCCAGGCGTTCTGAGTGCCGATGTAGATGGGAACCATGGCGATCGCGCCTTCGCTGGTCCAGCCGATCGGGAAGATGACTCGGTGGTTGGGGTCAGCGTCCGGAGGCTGCGTGGTCCCAGTGGGCGAGGAGCGTCGTCTTGCCACCGGTGGCCGACTCCAGGTCGAACTTCCAGGGTCCGACCAGCGAGGGCCAGGGGACTCCGGACGGAGTGGGTCCGATGGCCGGGAAGGTCAGTACGCCGGCCACAAAGCGGGAGCCGTCCGGGCTGACCGCGAACCACGTCTCGTGCTGGTCCGGGGTCTGCGGGAAGCTGGCGACGATTCGCGGCTCGGCGCCCACCTGGAGCAGCCGGACCGTCCCGAAGCCGTCGATGTAGTAGACGCCCTGGGCGTTCACGACCGCCACGTCTGGGAGGAGCACGGCCACGTTCCCCATGTAGGGTCCCTTCCGGGGAGCGAATGTTGCCGTCTTCCTCGCGAGGCCGTTGAGGCCGACGATCGCCACCGTGTCAGGGGTGACGCTGAACGAAGGCTCTCCCTTCGCCACGGCGAAGAGAACCTCCGCGGCCGCCGGACGCGGCGAAGCCTGGGCCGCGGGCTGGGATGCCTGCCCACAAGCCGCGAATGTGAGGAACCCGAGGCTCGTCCACCATCTGAGCTGGCTGGTCTGTCTCATCACCGGCTCAAACGCGGCCCCTGTGGATTGGGTACGGCAATCCGTGGATGCGCGTCCGGGCCGTGGCCAAGCCGGGCCGCGGCCAGGCCTGGAGGTCCGGGAGGTTGGGGTCGAGCGTGGTCCAGCCACCGTCCACCTCGACCAGGACCACGCTGTGCCCGCCGGTGGAGTAGGTGGCCGGCCGGAGGGGGTTCCAGCCCCAGGCGCCGTAGCGGCCGGGCGCCTCCTGCCCCCAGGCCAGGTGCACGATCAGGGCTTCGCCGGGCCGCGGCCGAAGCGGCCAGCCGGGAAGGGCCAGGGCGGAGTCCGAGCTCACCTCCAGGCCATGGGCTCGGGCCAGCGCCTCGATGTGGAGGTCGAGCTGAGCCCGGCGGCCGGGCCAGGCGACGTAGTCCCGGAGGCCAGGCGCGCCGTAAGCCCGCGCCGCCCCCAGGGCCAGGCTGGCGGCTCCGAGGTCGGGGAGGTCTCGTGCGCCCAGCGCGCCCAGGGCCGCGAGGACGCAGGCCGAGGTACAGGCGGCGTCCTGGTTGCGGACCCAGGCCCGCAGGTAGATCTCCTTATCGACTGCCACGGATTCATGATGGCTCTCCCCGCGTCAGCCGGCCCGGAGCAGCCAGGGGGCGCCTGCTCAATCGCCACGGTGGGCGAGGATAGCGCCGTGGAGAGCCCGCGAATCCACGTCGTCCCCCACAGCCACTGGGACCGCGAGTGGTACCTGCCCTTCGCGGCTTTCCGGCGCCGGCTCGTCGACCTGCTGGACTCGCTGCTGGTGGCGCTCGAGCGCGAGCCGGGCCTCAGCTTCCACCTGGACGGCCAGATGGCCGTGGTGGACGACTATCTCGAGCTGCGGCCTGAGAAGCTGGCCGATCTGAAGCGGGCGGCCCGGGCGGGACTGATCTCGCTGGGGCCCTGGTACACCCTGCCCGACGAGCATCTGGTGAGCGGAGAGTGCCTCCTGCGCAACCTCGAGCTGGGCCAGGCGCGAGCTCGGGAGCTGGGCGTGGAGCCGATGGCGGTCGGCTACCTGCCCGACCAGTTCGGCCACACGGCGCAGATGCCCCAGCTGCTGCGCCGCCGCGGCATCGACGTGGCCGTGCTCTGGCGCGGGGTGCCAGGCGCCGTGCGCTCGGCGGTCTTCACCTGGGAGGCACTGGACGGCTCCAGCGTGGACACGGTCCAGCTCAAGCGCGGCTACGGCCATGGGCGCGGCCTGCCCCTGGAGGCGGCGGCGCTGGGGGAGCGGCTGCGGCAGGAGGTGGACGCCGACCGCGAGGGCAACCCCGACGGGCCCTGGCTGGTGATGTGCGGGGACGACCACCAGCCGGTTCCCTCCGGGCTGGCGGCGGCGCTGCCGTTGGCGGCCGGGACGGGGGCGGCGGTGAGCACGCTGGCGGGGTACGTCTCCGCCCGGCCGGTGGCCCGCGACCGCTGGCGGGGCGAGCTGCGCTCGGCCGACCACTCCTTCGTCCTCCAGGGCACCCTCTCCGCCCGCTTCCCCCTCAAGCTCCGGCACGCAGCCCTGGAGCGCCGCCTCGAGCGCTACCTGGAGCCGGCCTGGACCCTCTCCGGACGGCCCTGGCCGGCCCGCGAGCTGGCCTACTGCTGGCGGCAGCTGATCCTGAACTCGGCCCACGACAGCATCTGCGGCTGCTCGATCGACCAGGTCCACCTGGAGGCGAGCGAGCGGCTGGCCCGCGGCGAGAGGCTGGCCGGGATGCTGCGCCGGCGCCTGGGCCAGGGAGAGCTCGCCTTCAATCCCAGCCCCTTCGAGCGCCGCGGGGTGCCGGCGCTGAGCAGCGGCCGAGCGGCCACGGTTCCCATCACGCCGGTGCCGGTCGGCCGGCTCGGCCTCGAGCTGGAGCTGATCGGCGACCGGGGGGACGAGTACACGCATCAGCCGCCGGAGGGCGAGCGACCTGCACGATTTGCACTCGAACAGCGAAACCAGCTGGGCCCGGATCTGGTCGTGGAGGCGGCCGCCGAGCAGGCCGCGGACGAACCCTTCGTCCGCCTGAGCATCGGCGTCGACAACCGGCGCCGAGACCACCGCCTGCGGCTGGTGGTGCCGGTCGAGACCTCGGCGGGCGCCGCCGCCGGGGTGGCGTTCGGCGCCCTGGAGCGGGCCTACCGGGTGCCCGGAACCCAGCTCGGCAAGGAGTACGACCTGCCCACGGACCCGGCTCGGCTCTGGGTCTTCGCCGGCGGCGCCGCTGTTCTGCTGGCCGGTCCCTTCGAGTACGAGCT
>DATGVT010000052.1:0-1739 GCA_035300005.1 Candidatus Acidiferrales bacterium | reverse complement strand
CGGGCAGCTTCGTCACCGGGACCAAGACGGTCGCGGAATTCATCGGGGAGACCCTGCCCTTCCACATCCGCTGGCACTTGGGCTCCATCCAGGCGACCTGGGAGCAGCTGGACGGCCGCGCCGCTCCCCGAAGCTGAACAGGTCTCGAGATTAGGCGACACCTGGGCGGCTTCCCAGGCTGGCGTGGCTGGCTGAGAGCCCCTGTAAAGACCGTACATCTGTTCGCTGATTGAGGTTGAATGGAGTCATGTTTGATGGGGGTGGGGGGAGCACTTCAGGCGCTTCGGCGGTGGAGCTCCGCAACGCCATGTTGGAGGCGCTGGAGGCAGTGGACGTCGAGTCCCTGGCTCCCGACCGGCTCGGCGCCGAGCTCAAGTTCATCCGCTCCACGGTCGACCTGCTGGAGCTACAGGCCGCCCGCCGGGTGTCCGCCTTCGATCGCCGAAAGGCCTTCTACGAGCTCGGCGAGCACTCGACCGTGGACTGGATGCGAACCCACACCCACCTCTCCGGCGCCAGCGCCGACAGCCAGGTCACGCTGGCCCGCCAGCTCGAGACCCTGGAGCCCACCTTGGAGGCGGTCGAACAGGGTGCGATCTCCTTCGAGCACGCCCTGCTGATCGCCCGCCAGCTGAAGGATCTGCCCGAGTCCACTGTCCTGCCGGCTCAGTCCGAGCTGCTGGAGGCAGCCGTCGCTGCCGGCCCCCGAGGGCATGAAGCTGCGCACCTGCCTGGAGTCCTTGATCGGGATCCCGGCTCGGGGTGACGAGCGCAGCCAGGAGCAACGCCAGGCGGACGCCCTCAGCCAGCTCTGCGCGCAGGCGATCGGTTCAGGCAAGCTGCCCCGCCAGGGCGGGCGCCGGCCCCAGTTGACGATCATCGTGCGCACCCAGTCCGGCTCTGAGGTGGCGGCCGAGCTGGAGGGGGTGGGTCCCATCAGCCTGGGCACGCTGGCCCGCCTGCGCGGTCAGGACCATGTGGAGCGGAAGCAGAAGGTGGATGCCCGAGGAGTGACGCTGAACTTCGGACGGGCCCGCCGCTGCCACAGCGAGAATCAGCGCCAGGAGATCTCGACCCGCTATTCGCGCTGTGTGGTGGGGGGCTGCAATGTGCCCATCCGCGACTGCGAGATCCACCACGAGGTGCCGGTTGCAGAAGGCGGCGACACCGATGCCAGGAAAGGGGTGCCCCTCTGCCGGCGCAAACATCATCCGCAGGTCACAGAGGGTGGCTTCAGACTCGAACGGAACCCGGGCGGTGGCTTCTATCTGAGCGCGCCGCCTGGCGTCGAGTTACGCCCAGATCGCTGGCGTCGGCGCCTCACCCGCAGCGATCCCTGACCGGCCTTGTCGCTCGAACTCGGGAGCTGTTCAGACTAGCCGCCGGCCTGCCGCCAAGAGTCAGGTCGTGGTGAGCAGCAGCTGCAGCGCCCGATCGATTTCCGCCGGCGTGTTGTAGAAGCCGGTCGAGATCCGGAAGGCGCCGTTCTCGGGTATGGAGCGGATGAACACCTGGCTGCCCGCCAGGCGCTCGACCGTCTGCATCGGGTCGAGGCCGGGGACTCTGAAGGCGACCAAGCCCGCCAGCTGGCCGGCCGGGGTAAGGACCTCGACCCCGGGCAGCTCGTGCGCCCGCTCCCAGCAGTAGCGCGCGTTCTCGGCGATCCGGGCGTAAGCCGCCTCCCCGCCGACCTCGTCCTGCAGCCAGGCCAGTGAGGCCGCCAGCCCGGCCACCCCGGG
>DATGVT010000051.1:0-4899 GCA_035300005.1 Candidatus Acidiferrales bacterium | reverse complement strand
GGACAACCTGGTCCTGCCCGGAGGGGCCCTGCTGGCGGGTGTCCTCCTGCTGGCGGCGCAGGCCCTGCTGGGGCCGGCTTCGGTGGTCGGGCTGGCCCTGGGCGGGATCGCCTTCAGCCTCCTCTTCCTGGCGGCCGCGCTCTACGTGCGCCAGCACTACCTGCAGGCGATCCACGACCGGCTGCGCACCCACACCATCTCGCTCAGCGACCTCGAGCAGGCGCTCGGCCACCCGGACCAGGACCAGATCGACCAGCTGAAGGAGCACGTCCGGGACCCGGACCCCGGCGTGCGCCGCTTCGCGGCCGCCGGGCTGGCGCGGGTGGCGCCCACCGCCTTCGCCGAGATCCTGCCCGAGCTGATGGCCTCCGACGACGCCCTCCTTCGCCGCCTGGCCTTCCAGCTCGGCGGCCAGGACCTGGCGGTCGCGATCCTGGAGCGGGGAGCCGCGGACGCTGACCCCTGGGTGGTCGCTTCGGCGGCCGCCGCCGGCGCCGGCCTGGAGCCGCCCTGGGAACGCTCCCGGCCGCTGCTCGAGCGGCTGTGGCGGTCGCGCGACCGGGAAGGCCGCGCGGCCGCCGTCTGGGCGGCGGCGGCGCTGAAGGACGAGGCTCAGGTGCTGGCGGCTCTCAGCGACGACTCGGCGCGGGTCCGGCTGGAGGGGATTCGCAGCTTCGCCAAGCTCAAGGGCCAGGTGGCCGGAGCCGGCGGCGCCCTGGTCGCGCGCCTCCGGGACCGAAACCTGGAGGTGCGCTGGGAGGCGTTCGGGCAGGCTGTGCGCTGGAAGCCGGCGGCCGGGGAGCTGGAGGCGTTCGTGGACGCTCTCCTGCAGGGGCTCGGCTCCCCCGACGGCACCACCCGGCGGCTGGCCGGGGAGGCGCTGTCGGTGCAGTACCCGGCCGAGCTGGAGCGGGCGCTGCCGCTCCTGAGCTCGACGCGCGACACCGGGACGGCGGTGGTGGAGGCGCTGCTCAGGAGCGGGCGCCGGGAGCTGGTCGAGCAGGCGCACGGCCATCTCGGCCAGCTCCTGCAGCAGGCGTTGGCGGCGGCGGGCCAGGCCCGCCGCCTGGAGAAGCTGGCCGAGCTGGCGGGAGCGGCCGGCGAAGACATCCGCTTCGCCGGACTCCGGCTGGCGCTGGAGGACTTCCAGAACCGGGTGGCCGAGGTGACCATCGCGGCCCTGCGCGCGCTGCATTCCAGGCGTGGCTTCGCGAACGTCGAGAGGGGTCTCCGCTCGGACCACCAGGCGGCCCGCGCGGAGGCCGTGGAGACGCTCCTCAACCTGGGTCCGGGCAGCCTGGTCCGCCCACTGCTGACGCTGCTCGACCCCGACGCCCTGGATCCGGCTCCGGCGCGCCCCCTGGGCGCCGAGGAGCTCCGCCAGCTGGAAGGCCACCACGACCGCTGGATCAAGCAGGCCGCCGCCACCCTGCGGGTCGGCGTCCGGGCCCGGCTGCGGGACTTGATCGCACTCCGGCGCGTCCCCCTCTTCGCCACCCTGACCCTCGACCAGCTCGCTGAAGTGAACAAGCTGATGGTGTCGCGGACCTACCAGGCCGGCGAGACCATCTTCCACTGGGGCGAGCGTTCGAGCGAGATGTACGTGATCACCGAGGGAGAGGTGCGCATCCACCGCGACCAGGGCGGGAACCAGGCCACGCTGGCCACGCTGGGGCCGAACACCTTCATGGGGGAGATGGCGCTCTTCGACGAGCAGCCGAGGTCGGCGGGTGCGGAGGCCGTCACCGCCTGCACGGTCCGGGTCCTGTCCCAGCGCCGCCTGGACGACCTCGTGCGCGACCATCCGGCGGTCCTGATGGAGCTGGTGGTCGTCCTGACCCGGCGGGTGCAGCAGACGACCGAGCAGCTGGCGCTGGCGGGCGGAAACCGCTCCGGGGACTGATAGACTGCCCGGGCCCGGGGGCCGGCGAATGAACGACCTGATCAGCCTCAAGAAGATCCCGCTCTTCTCCACCCTCAGCCTGGAGCAGCTCGCAAGCATCGACCGGCTGCTGCTCACCCGCCGCTACCTGAAGGGCGAGGAGATCCTGCGCACCGGGGACCTGAAGCCGGAGCTCCATGTGATCGTCGAGGGCGAGGTCCGCCTGCACCACGACGGCGGCGGCCGCCAGCTGACGCTGGCGCACCTGGGGCCGGGCGGCTTCCTGGGCGAGATGACCCTCTTCGCCAACCAGCCCCGGCCGTCCAGCGTCCAGGCCGTCACCGACTGCGTGGTCCGGGTCCTGCGCAAGGACCGCTTCGAGGCCATCGTCCACGAGCACCCCGAGGTCCTGGTGGAGGTGATCAAGCACCTCTGCGGGCGGCTGCGCCAGGCGGACGAACAGCTGCAGGGGGTCACCCTGCCGGCGCCGGCCCAGGAGGAGCAGACAGCCGCCGCCGGCTAGGCCGGCTAGGCTTCGGCGTCTTCCTCGTAAGGCGGGAGCGTTCGCTCCTCGGCCTCGCTGAGGGCCACGTGGACGTTGTTGCCGACCACTTCCGCCACCCTGGCCGCCGGCACCAGCAGCCGGCGGCCGGCCAGGTGGTCCTCCCGGATGACCAGCCCGTTGACGGCGCCGGTCTCGTCGGTCAGAACCCGCTGCACCTCACCCAGGCGGCGGTTGCCCGACCAGACCGGGCTGCCGGCCGTGATCTCGTGCAGGCGGTCCTCGGCGCCCAGCGCGGCGTGGACCGGCGGCTGGTAAGGCGCCTGGCCGACCAGGGCGCCGAAGATGGACAGGAAGCTCTCCACGCCGTAGTCGAAGGGCGCCCGCCAGTGCTCGCCGGGCTGGCCGAAGGGAGGCAGGTCCGCCGAGGGCAGCTGGCGGAGCTGCTCTTCGTCCAGGTCGGTGACGAGCCCGCTCACGCTCGCCTCTCGGAAGCGGCTGAGGGGAACGGCGCGGCCTTCCACCACCAGGTGGGTCACCCGGTGGCCGCGCTCGTCGACCACGATCCGCTCGACGGCGCCCAGCCGCGCCCCAGCCGATCCGACGACGTCCTCGCCGATGAAGACCTGCCTCACGAGCCGGCCTCGGGCGACGCCTCCAGGGCCGTTTCCGGGCGGACCTCGATCCGCCGCTGCGCCTCCTCCAGCCGCCGGCTGGCGACCAGCAGGAAGACGCGCGCCTCGTCGACTACAGCCAGCGCCTGCTCGAGGCTGAGGTCGCCGTCCTCCAGCGACTTCAGGCGCTGGTCGAGGAGCTCGACCGCCTTCTCGAAGCTCAGCTCTTCGGGGTTCAGGCCTCGACCTCCTCGACCCTGGCGCCCAGGCGGCCGGAAGCGAGCCGGACCCGCAGCCGCCGACCCCGCGCCGTCTCCGCCGCCGAGCGCAGGATGCGGCCGGTCTCGGTGTCGCTGACGATGCTGTAGCCGGCGGCCATCCGAGCCTCCGGCGAAAGGGCGGCCAGCCGCCGGGTGCGCTGGTCGAGGCCGGAAGCGGCGGCGCGCAGGCGCTCCTGGAGGCGCCGGGAGAGCCGCTCCTCCACCGTCCGTCCGGCCAGCTCCTGCCGGCGCCGGCGCAGCCAGCGCTCGGCGGCCGCCTGCAGCCGCTGCCCGCGCTCACCCAGGCCTTCCCGGCGGCGGGCCAGCTGGTGGGCGGGGCTCAGTCGCAGGAGCTCGGCTCGGCCGCGCTCGAGCCGGTCGCGCCGCCGCCCGAGCAGGGAGGGCAGGACGAGCTGCAGCCGGCGCTCGCGCTCGGCCAGGCGGGCCAGGAGCTCCGACTTGCGGGGGACCACCCGGGCGCCGGCCTCGGTCGGGGTCCGGCATTCGAGGTCGGCCACCATGTCGGCCAGGGTGCGGTCGGAGGTGTGGCCCAGGGCGGTCACCACCGGGATCCGCGAAGCCAGGATGGCGCGCGCGACGACCTCGGTGTTGAACGCATAGAGCTCCTCGAAGCTGCCGCCCCCGCGCGCGATCACGGCCACCTCTGCGTCGCCGTCGCGGTTGCAGCGGCGCAGGGCGGAGGCCACGCTGGCGGGCGCCGCCACCCCCTGCACCTGCACCGGGTAGACGGCGATTCCGATGTTCGGGAAGCGGTCGAGGATCGTTTCCTGGAGGTCGTGGATGACGGCGCCGGTGGGCGAGGTGAGCAGCGCCACCGTGCCGGGCAGGAACGGCAGCCGGCGCTTGCGGGACAGCTCGAAGGCGCCCTCCGCCTCCAGCCGGCGCTTGAGCTCCTCCAGCCGCGCCCGCAGCCGGCCCGCCTCGTCGAACTCCAGGTACTCGACGATCAGGCGCAGCGCCCCGATCTGGGCCCAGAAGTCGACCCGGCCCCGGAAGATGAACTCCTGGCCGTCCTCCGGGACCATCGGCAGGCGCCGAACGTCATCGGCGAAGATGAAGGCGTCCACCCGGCTGGCGGCGTCGCGGATCGAGAAGCTGTAGTGGCCCCGGGCGCTCTTCTTCATGCCGCTGACCTCGCCCTTGACCAGCACGGCGGTCAGAGGCCGCAGCTGGCGGCGGATCTCGAGCGCGAGCTCGCTGACCGTGAGCGGGCGCCGGGCCTCCTCGGGCTTGAGCATCGCTGCCAGTCTAGGAGGTCAGCCGCAGGCTCCGGCCAGTCCGGGCTCGGTAAAGCCCAGCCGCGCGATCATGGTCAGGGCGCCGGACCTGTAGAGCCAGATGGCGCCCGACCTGGACGCGATCCAGACCCCGTGGCTGTCGGAGATCGCCACCTTGAAGGGCGCATCGGGCTCCGGAAGCCGGACGGGAGCGGTCGAGCCGGGCGGAACGCCGGCCGACCCCCAGTAGATGACGGTCCGGATGGCGGTGAGCACCACCGAGTAGGACGTCTTGGTCGCCTGGCCGACGATGGGTAGCCCGCCGGCGTCGAGCCCCAGGATCCAGATGAAGTTGCCGGGGGCGTAGTACCAGGTGCTGATCGCTCCCGTGCCGAGGTCGAGG
>DATGVT010000050.1:0-2746 GCA_035300005.1 Candidatus Acidiferrales bacterium | reverse complement strand
TGATCATGTACTTCATCTCGTCACTCCTTTGACCCAGCATCCGGTTTTGGGTGCTCTTGACTCCAGGTCGGAGCCGGCATCTCGTTTTCGACATTCGGCTGAGAGACAGGCCTCGCCGGCCACTGCAGGACGACCACGGCCGCCAGCACCAGCAGGCCGCCCAGAACCTGGAGCGGCGCCAGCCGGTCGCCGAGCAGGAGCGCCGCCAGCACCACCGTGGTCACCGGCTCCAGCGTGCTCAGCAGGGCCGCCCGGCCGGCGCCGATCCGGGCCAGGGAGGCCAGGAAGAGCGTGACCGCGGCCATGGTCGGCACCAGGGCGATGGCGACCACTATGGTCCAGGCCACCGGCCCGGCGGGCAACACCAGGCGCCCGGCCGCGGTCGCCAGGGCCAGGAACGAGAGCCCGGCGCCGGTGGTGGCCAGCGCGCCCGCCGCCAACGCCGGCGCACCCGGCATGACGCGATCCCCGACCAGGATGTAGGCCGTGTAGATCAGCGGCGAGGCGGCCGCGAAGAGAAGACCCGGGCCGGCGCCCAGCCGCAGCCCGCCCAGCAGCAGCGCCACTCCGGCCAGGCTCCCGCCCAGCGCCAGCCAGTGGCGGCCCCCGACCGGCCGCCGGAAGAACGCCCAGGCGCCCAGCGCCACCAGCGCCGGGTACGTGTAGAGGACCAGCTCCACCAGCGACGCGCTCAGCGTCTTCAGAGCCGAGAAGAAGCTGAAGGCCTGCCCGGCGTAACCCAGGCTGCCCATCCCGAACAGCGCCAGCCGCCGCCGCCAGGGCAGGCGCAGTGGGTTCTGGCCGGCGGCCAGCGCCAGCAGCCAGAGGCCGGCCGCGGCGATCAGGAACCGGTAGGCGAGCAGCTCCTCCAGGTGGAGGCCGGCGGCGTAGCCGAACTTGGCCAGGATCGCGAGGGTGCCGAAGCAGGCCGCGGAAACCAGGACCATCAGGGTCCCCGCCGCCTCAGCTCTGGAGATACGCGAACCCCAGGGCACGCGGGCCTACGTGCGTCCCCAGCACGGAGCCGATCTGCGCGGTCGAGATCTCCAGGTCCGGCACCTCGCCCGCCAGCTCCTCCCGCATCCGCTCGGCGTCCTCGGCCGCCTGGGCGTGCACCACCGCCAGGCGCTCCACCGGCAGCTCCCGGCGCAGCAGCTCGAGCAGGCGGGGGATGCCACGCGAGCGGGTTCGGGCCCGGTCCACGCCCCTGATCTCCCCCGGCACCAGGCGCAGGATCGGCTTCAGGTCGAGCAAGGCGCCGATCATGGCCTGGGCGCGGTTCACCCTCCCCCCCATCTCGACGTAGCGCAGCGTGTCCAGCAAGCAGAGGATCCGCTGCTTGGGTAGGCGCTCCTGCACCCGCTTGACGGCCTCCTCCAGCGTGGAGGCCTCGGCCGCCGCCTGGCAGAGGAAGGCGATCGTCATGGTCACGCTGCCGGAGTCGACGACGTGCACCGGAAAGCCCTCCACGGTCGCCGCGCCGGCCCGGGCCGAGGCCACGGTGCCGCTGAGGAAGGTCCCGAGGTGGATCGAGACACAGCCTTCGTGGTCGCGGGCCAGCTCACGGTAGGCCTCGGCGAACTCGCCCGGGGCGGGGGCCGAGGTGGTCGGCAGCCGGTCGGCGGCCCGCAGCCGCTCGAAGAACTGGTCGGAGGTGAGGTCGACGCCGTCGCGGAAGGTCTCGTTGCCGAACATGACCTTGAGCGGCACCACCCGGATCCCGTGCTGCCGGGCCCAGTCCGAGGGAAGGTCCGCGGTCGAGTCGGTCACGACCGCGAAGGGCTTTTTGCCCGCCAATGATTACTCGACCGAGAGGATGAAGGGGTAGTGCTGCTGGCCGCCGGCCTGGAACTCGACCGCCAGCCGCGGGAAGGTCTCCTTTAGCGCCTTCTCCAGCCGCTCGCTCTCGGAGTCGGTGGCGCCCTCGCCGCGGTACACCGTGATCAGCTCGTAGGAGTCGGGGTCGATGCCCTCGATCGCTTTCCGGACCACCTCGCCGTACTCGCCGCCGGCGTACTGCAGCCTCTCGTTGACCAGGCAGATCACGTCGCCCTTTTTGACGCGCACGCCGTTGGACCGGGTGTCCCGCACCGCGTGCGTCACCTCGATCGTCTGCACCCGGGCGGCGGCCTCCTTCATCGCCTCCGCGTTCTCAGCGCCCTGGCGCTCGGGGCTGAAGGCGATGGCGGCGGAGATGCCGGCCGGCATCGAGTGCGTCTCCACCAGGTGGACCTGCTTCTTGGTGACCGCGCCCACCTCGCGCGCGGCCAGGATCACGTTGCCGTTGTTGGGCAGCAGGATCACCTCGTCGTAGGGCAGCGACTCCACCGCCCGCAGCATGTCCTGCGTGCTCGGGTTCATGGTCTGCCCGCCCTCCACGATGGCGTCCACGCCCAGCCCCCTGAAGATCTCGACCAGCCCCTTGCCGGCCGCCACCGCCACCAGCCCCACGCCGTTGGCGCGCGGGGACGGCGGGCCCGCGGCCTCGGCCGGGCCGCCGGCGGCCGCCTCCCGGATCCGGCGGTGCTGGGTGGACATGTCGCCGACGTTGAGGCGGGCCAGCCGGCCGAAGCCGGAGGCCAGGTTGATGACGCGGCTGGGGTCGTCGGTGTGGACGTGCACCTTGACCAGCTCCGGCTCGCCCACCACCAGGACCGAGTCGCCCAGGGCCGCGATCTGCTCGCGGATCTTCTCCACCTCCAGGTCCCGGCCCTCGATCAGGAACTCGGTGCAGTAGCCACAGCCC
>DATGVT010000049.1:0-3650 GCA_035300005.1 Candidatus Acidiferrales bacterium | reverse complement strand
AGGCTGCAACTGCCCGAATGCTACAAGTTAGAGTTCAGCGCCAAATGCCCCGCCAGCGGATCCTCTCCGGCATGCGGCCCACCGGCCGCTTCCACCTGGGCAACTACCTGGGCGCCGCCCAGAACTGGGTCAAGCTGCAGTCCGACTACGACTGCTTCTACTTCGTGGCCGACTACCACGCGCTGACCACCGAGCCCGACGGGCACTCCTTCGACGGCAAGATCTTCGACCTCACGGCCGACCTGCTGGCGGTGGGCATCGACCCTCGGACAAGCGTCGTCTACCTGCAGTCCCAGGTGCCCGAGGTGGCGGAGCTCAGCCTGCTCCTGGCCATGGTCACTCCGCTCAGCTGGGCGCTGCGCACGCCCAGCTTCAAGGAGAAGGCGAAGCTGCACCCCGACAACGTCAACCTGGGCCTGCTCGAGTACCCGGTCCTGCAGGGCGCCGACATCATCATCGTCAAGGGCGAGGGCGTCCCGGTGGGCAAGGACCAGCTGGCCCACCTGGAGCTGATCCGCGAGATCACGCGGCGGTTCAACCGGACCTACTCACCGGTGTTTCCGGAGCCCCGCGCGCTGCTTACCGAGACACCGCACATCAAGGGCACCGACGGCAAGCAGAGGATGTCAAAGACTGTCGGCAACATCGTGGGCGTCACCGAGGAGCCGGACCTGATCCGGAAGCAGGTCATGAGCATGGTGACGGACACCAGGCGCGTCTACGTGTCGCAGCCGGGCCACCCCAGCCGCTGCAACGTGGACGCCTTCTTCAAGCTCTTCTTCGACGACTGGAAGGACTACTGGGACCTCTGCCGCCGGGCCAAGATCGGCTGCCACGAGAAGAAGCGGATCCTGGCCGAGCGCATGATCGAGGTCTTCCGCCCGTTCCGGGAGGTGCGGGCGGAGCTCTCGCCCGAGTTCGTCGAGCGAATCCTGCAGGACGGCAGCCGGCGGGCGCGGGAGGTGGCGCGGCAGACCCTTTCCGAGGCCCGCGCGGCGGTCGGCCTGAAGCCCATGCGAAGTTGAGGGAAGTGGTATTTTTCGAGTCGGATGGCAGCGCCTGAAGCCGCCCGTCCGATCCAGCGGCGCACCTTCCTCGCCTGGTACATGGCGGGTCTGATGACCGCCACCGTGCTGGCGGTGGTGGCGCCCATCCTGGTCTTCATCTGGCCCCCGCCCGCCCGCGGCCAGCGCTTCGCCCCCATCGACGTCAGCCTGGACAAGCCGCTCGACCAGATGCAGGACGGCGACGTCACCCGCTTCGACGCCCCCACCCAGCCCGACTCCGCGTTCGTCATGCAGGACGGCGGCGGCGACAACGCCCCCGGCAAGCTGGCCTTCTCGGGCCTGGCCATCAAGAACGGGGACAAGGTCAACGTCTTCGCCATCAACTGCTCCCACCTGGGCTGCTCGGTGGCGCTGAACAAGGACGCCAAGACCCTGGACTGCCCCTGCCACGGCTCCCGGTTCCGCCTCGACGGCACGGTCCAGCACGGGCCGGCCGCCTACCCGCTGTCGCACCTCAAGTGGCAGCCGGGCGACAACCCGACGACGCTCAAGATCGACGGGATCATCCTGGGGACGTGAGCTGATGGCGATCCCGCATCCGCGCCAGATCCAGCTCGCGGTGGTCAACTGGCTGGACGACCGCTACCCCTTCACGAAGGCGGTCGACGAGGCGCTCTACCAGCGGGTCCCCAACTTCGCCAACGCCTTCTACTACTGCTTCGGGGGGATGGTCTTCATCCTGATCGTCTTCGAGCTGCTGACGGGAGTCTTCCTGGCCTTCTACTACGTGCCGGACGCCAGCGGCCACCCCGCCGCCTCCTACACCAGCGTGCAGTTCATCATGCAGAGCGTCTACCTGGGCTGGCTGGTCCGCGGCGTGCACTTCTGGTCGGCCAACCTGCTGGTGGTGATGGTGCTGCTGCACATGTCGCGGGTCTTCTGGACCGGCTCCTATCGGGCACCGCGCGAGCTGAACTGGATGGTCGGCGTGCTGATGCTGCTGGTCATCCTTGGCCTCGCCCTCTCGGGCTACCTGCTGCCCTGGGACAACAAGGCCTACTTCGCCACCCAGGTCACGATCAAGATCGGAGGCAGCGCGCCGGTGCTGGGGCCCTTCCTCGAGGAGCTTCTCCAGGGCGGCCCCGTGGTGGGCCCGGCGACCCTGCAGCGGTGGTTCGCCGCCCACGTATTCCTGTTCCCGGCCGCCATCGTCCTCCTGATGTTCGTGCACTTCCGGCTGATCCGGGCGCACGGGATCTCGGAGCCGATGTGAAGGACCCCGTGAAATCCGCACCCCTTCACCGCGATTTCACCGGGACCCCCCTGTGATGGCCACGGTCACCAAGCCGCGCGAGGAGCAGCAGGTCCGGATCATCGAGGTGCACGGCGGCGATCACGCACTCGAGCCCGAGTACAAGCGGCTGCCGGTCGGCCCCGACCACATCCTCTACCCGGTCCTGGTCGGCCTCGCCCTCTTCCCCATCCTGCTCGGATCGGCCGGCCACCACCTGGCCGACGACATGCCCGACGAGGAGACCCACCCCTTCTTCCCGGACCACTTCTGGCCCTACCCGATCATCGCGGTGCTGATGGTGATCACGGTCGGGCTGCTGGCGGCCTTCGTACAGAAGAACATGCAGCTGGAGGCGGCGGCCGACCCCCGGGCGGTGATCACGCCGCGGCCGGACTGGTACTTCCTCTTCCTGTTCCAGTTCCTGAAGCTCGGCAACGAGCTGGTGATGTCGCTGATCATCCCGCCCCTGGTCGTGCTGGCGCTGCTGGCCTGGCCCTTCATCGACACCGCGCTGGGCAAGCGCCTGGCCAGGCGGATGGGCTGGGAGCGCTGGCCGGCGCCCGGCCGGAACTGGATCACCGGCACCGGCTGGATCGTGTTCCTCGGCATCCTCATTGCACTCACCTTCTGGGCGCTGGCGGGGCCGGGGTTCTGCCTCCCCTGGCCGGTGATCGGGCAGGTTTGCGGGTCCTAGACAGGTCGTCCCTCCCCCGTTGGACGCTTCTATGACCTGTCAAGGCCTGAGAGGAGCCTGAACAGGCGCCGGGCCACGTAGCGCTTGAGGCAGCGGCGAATCTCGCGGCCCGACTTGCCTTCGGCAGTCCGGCGAGCGATGTAGTTCTTGGTGGCGGGGTCGAATTGGGAGCGGCTCAGGGTGATGACGTGGAGGGCGCGGTTGAGCTGACGGTCGCCCTGCCGGTTCAGGCGGTGGCGAACCAGGCGTCCGCTGGAAGCCGGCACCGGGGCGACGCCGGCGAGCGCTGCAAAGGCGCTCTCGCTGCGCAGACGGCCGGCGTGCGACCAGGAGACCAGGACCTGGGCTGCAGTCAATGCTCCCAGCCCCGGCTCGGCCAGCAGGGAGGGCGCGCTGCTGGCCACCAGCTCCGTCAGCTGACGCTCATATTCGGCGGCCTCGGCCTCCAGTTCAGCCACCCGGCGGCCAACCCGGCGCAGGGTGGCCGCGGTGATGGACGTCTCCAGGTCGCCGGTGGAGCGCAAGCGCCGACAGGCCCTGACCAAGCCTTCGCCTTTCAGGCGTATCAGACGCTCCCGGAGCGGCTCTGGCGCCGTGACCACCAGCGCGTAGAGCTGGTTCAGACCTTGTCGGTAGGCGCCGACGGCGCCTCCTC
>DATGVT010000048.1:0-5117 GCA_035300005.1 Candidatus Acidiferrales bacterium | reverse complement strand
CCGGCTGCTCGCCCGGCGTGTAGGGCTGGAAGCCGCGCAGGCTCTGCTTCAGGAAGCCTTCCGGCATACGAGGCCCACCCCACCGCCGCCGACGGATCTTCGGGGGCCATTTCCGCCGAGCGCCTGCGGCGCTGATGCCAGCGTCATCTCCTGTGCGCGCTCAGTCACGCATCTGCCGATGCGCTCCTTCACGTGCTCCTCGTCTCCTAGACCTCGGCCGCCTGGGCCGCGATCCGAGCCCGGAGCCCAGGCCGCGCCACTCAGTCCGACACCCTCAGCACGACCTTGCCGAACTGAGCCTCGCGCTCCAGGTGTTCGAGCGCCTGCGGCGCCTCCTCCAGCGGGAAGACCTGGTCGACCACCGGGCGCAGCCCCTGGCCGACCGCCCGCAGGACCGCGGCGAATTCGCCCGCGTTGCCCATGGTGGAGCCGTGCATCTCGGCCTGCCGGAAGAAGAGGCGGGGCAGGTTGAGCTCGGCCCGTACCCCCGAGGTGGAGCCGCAGAAGACCAGCCGCCCGCCCGGCGCCAGCGCCCGCGTGGAGTCGTCCAGGGTGGCCGGGCCCACGTGCTCGAAGACGACGTCCGCGCCCCGGCCGCCGGTCGCCTCCCTGACGGCGGGGCCGAACCCGCTCGACTCGAAGGTCAGCTCGGCGCCCAGCCGCTCCGCCTGCCTCCGCTTCTCCGGCGAGCGGCTGGTGGCCAGCACGCGGGCTCCCAGGTGGCGGCCGATCGCGATCGCGGCCGCTGCCACCCCGGCCCCGGCGCCCACCACGAGCAGGGTCTCCCAGGGCTGCAGCCGGGCCCGGGTCACCAGCATCCGCCAGGCGGTCAGGAAGGTGAGGGGAAAGGCGGCCGCCTCCTCCCAGCTCAGGCCGGCGGGCTTGGGGAAGAGGTTCTGCGCGGGTACCTGCAGCAGCTCGCAGGCGGTGCCGTCGGTGTGCTCGCCGATGACGCCGAACTCCGGGCAGAAGACCTGCTGCCCCGCGCGGCAGCGCTCGCACCGCCAGCAGCAGGCGACCGGGTAGACGACGACCTCCTGGCCGGTGCCCTGCTCGACCCCGGCGCCGTCGCCCCCGATCACGCGCGGCAGCTCGGCCTTCTGGCGGCCGGAGGCGATCCAGAGGTCGAGGTGGTTGAGTGCCGCCGCCCGCATCTCAACACTCGCGTAGCCATCGGGCGGCTGGGTGCGGGGCCGGTCGCGCAGCCTCACCCCGGCTGGTCCGGCAGGCTCCTCCAGGACGGCCGAGCGTCCCTGGCTGAGGACCTGCACGATTGCTATAGTAGCCGCGCCTCAAAGGGCCATCTGGGGAGGGGAAACGACGATGCGAGCTCAGCTTCTGGTGCGTGTCCTGGCAGCCGTCATCGTGGCGGCGGCGTGCGGCGGCGCGAACCCGCCGGCGCCGGCCGAGGAGGCGGCCAAGACCGAGCTCCAGATGGACATGACGCCCTCCGGCAGCACGACCACGATCCTGACCAGCGCCCAGCCGATCGCGGACTTCCTGTCCAAGGAGATCGGGGTGCCGGTCAAGGCCCGCGTACCGCTGTCCTATGCAGCGGTGGTCGAGGACTTCTCCTCCAAGAACGCGGACATCGGCTGGAGCGGGGCCGTCGGCTACGTGGCCGCCCGCAACAAGGCCGGCGCCGAGGCGGTCACGGTCTCGCAGCGCTGCCTGCCGCCGACCGTCTTCCCCAGCGAGCCGCAGGGCAAGTCCCCCAACCCCGACACCACCCTCTGCAAGCCGCAGGGGCCCTACCCCTCGATCATCTTCTGCGGCAGCGGCGTCGCCTACAGCGGCTCCCGCGACGACCCCTCGGCCCTCAGCCAGCTGAAGGGCAAGAAGTTCGCCTTCGGCGACCCGCTCTCGGGCTCCAGCAGCATCTGGCCGCGCTACTACCTGAAGCAGGCCGGCGTCAACCCGGACTCCGACTTCGCCAAGGTGACCAGCCTCTCCAGCCAGACCGCGGTCGCGGTGGCGGTGGGCAACGGCACCGTGGACTGCGGCGCCACCTTCGGCGACGCGCGCGTGGGCAGCGCCCAGAGGACCGTGCCTGACATCCTGACCAAGACCAAGGTGGTGTTCGTCTCGCCGCTGATGGTGCCGGGCGACCCCCAGTTCCTGCGCAAGGGCCTGAACTCGGCGCAGAAGGCCAAGGTCAAGGCCGCGATGGCGAAGCTGGGCACCGAGCCCACCATGAAGAAGCCACTCCTGGATCTCTACGGCATCAACGCGCTCGGCACGGCCAACGACAGGGATTACGACGTCATCCAGAAGTACGCCGACACCGTGAAGCCGGGCCTCCTCGGCGAGGTCCTGGCCTCACCGTCGCCCGCGGCCTCGCCCAGCAAGTAGGCCGACGGCCGAGACCGTACTCCGCGTCGAGGGCCTGACCAAGGTCTTTCCCGGAGGGACGCGGGCCCTGGACGGCGTCAGCCTGGAGGTGCCGCGGGGGCAGTTCCTGTGCGTGATCGGGCCCAGCGGGTCGGGCAAGTCGACCTTTCTGCGCTGCCTGAACCGTCTAGTGGAACCGACCTCCGGCCACGTCTACCTGGACGGCCAGGACCTGACCGGGGCCGACGACGCCGAGCTGCGGCGGGCACGGCGGCGGATGGCGATGATCTTCCAGCAGTTCAACCTCGTCCGCCGGTCGAGCGTGGTGAAGAACGTCCTCACGGGGCGGCTCGGTTACCAGGAGGGGGCGCAGAGCTTCTGGCCGGCTTTCACAGCCCAGGACAGGGCGCTGGCCTGGCGCAGCCTGGAGCGGCTGGAGATCGCGGACAAGGGTTTGGTCCGCGCGGATGCGCTCAGCGGCGGCCAGATGCAGCGTGTGGCCATCGCCCGGGCGCTGGCCCAGCAGCCGGAGGTCATCCTGGCCGACGAGCCGGTGGCCTCGCTCGACCCCGAGACCGCGGTCGTCGTCCTCGACTACCTGCGCGACATCAACCGCGAGGGGATCACAGTCGTCTGCAGCATCCACCACCTGGAGCTGGCCAAGCGCTACGCGGAACGGATCGTGGCCATGCGCCGGGGCCAGGTCGTCTACGACGGCCTGCCCGAAGAGCTGGACCAGGACGCCTACCGGAGGATCTATGGCCGCCTCGGCTACGAGTGAGCAGCGGCGGTCGCTGGACAGCCTCATGGCCGAGGCCGAGCGCCGGGGCCGTTTCGAGAACCTGCGCAACCTCGGCCTGGCCGTGGCCTTCCTGGCGCTGGTCGCGTTCACCTACAACCAGACCGAGGTCAGCCCGGACAAGTTTGCCCGGGGCGCCTTCAACATGGGCCGGATGCTGGCGGGGTTCCTGCATCCCAGCTGGGACCTCATCCGGCCGGGGTCCGAGGCCTCCCTCGGCCACCCAGAGGGGCTGATCGAGCACTTCGTCCTGGAGACGCTTTACATCGCCGTCATCGGCACCTTCTTCGGGACCGTGGTCGCGATCCCGGTCAGCTTCCTGGCCGCGCGCAACCTGATGCGCCGGAACCTGCTCGGGACCGGCGTCTACTTCAGCGTGCGGACGGCGATGAGCGTGATCCGGTCGGTGCCCACGTTGTTCTGGGGGCTGCTCTTCGTGACCGCCATCTCGGTCGGCCCCTTCCCCGGCGTGCTGGCGGTGTCGATCTTCAGCTTCGGGTTGATGTCCAAGCTGTTCTCGGAGGCGATCGAGGCCATCGACTGGGGCCAGGTCGAGGCGCTGATGGCGACCGGGGCCAACCCCTTCCAGGTGGTCGTCCACGGAGTGCTGCCGCAGGTGACGCCGTACATGATCGCTCACCTTCTCTACACGTTCGAGGTGAACGTCCACTCGGCCACGGTGCTCGGGATCATCGGGGCGGGCGGGATCGGCTTCCTGCTCTTCCAGTTCATCGAGACCTTCGACTACCCCGCCACGGCAGTGCTGCTGCTGGTCGTGGTCCCGATGACGATGATCATCGACTACTCGTCCGCGGCCATCCGCAACCGCATCATCTACGGCAGTTAACGGGACCATGCCCCGCATCCGCCTGGCGCTTGCCGTCCTCGCCTGCGTCCTCGCCTCGGGCATCGCTCCCGCCTACGCAGGCCCGGCCCGGGACCCGGCCTCGGCCCCTGACCCCTACGTCCGCTGGAGCTACCCGGCCCAGATCCCCAACGGCCCGATCGAGACGGGCCGGTCCGACCTCGGCCAGCCGGCCCCCAGGGGCTTTCTGACCCTGCCCTTCTTCGGCCCCCACTACGTGACCTCGCTCTTCGACCACTGCAGCCCGACCTACGTGCCGGACGGCAGGATCTGCCGCTACGACGGGGTCACCAGCTACTACAAGAGCGGGCAGGACCCCGCGTTCGGCGGCGGCTACGCGCTCACCCCGGGCCAGAAGGACTTCCTCTACTACGACGGCCACGACGGCTACGACTTCGGGCTCTACTACGAGCAGGTCCTCGCCTCGGCGCCCGGCCAGGTCACCACTGCGGGCTGGTACGTCCCCGACTGTCACACCTGCAGCAGCGGCCAGACCGTGATCATCAACCACGGCAACGGCCTCCAGAGCTTCTACGGCCACCTGAGCTCGATCGCGGTCGGCCGCGGCCAGTACGTCGCCCGGGGCCAGGTCCTGGGCGTCAGTGGCAAGTCTGGCTCCGCGACCGGCGAGCACCTGCACTTCGGCGTCTACCTGACCGGCGGCCGGGGCCCGGTGGACCCCTACGGCTGGACCGGCGAGGGGGCCGACCCCTGGTCGCGTGACCTCGGCGACCTCTGGCTGGGCGGCTCGCCGCGCTTCCCGGACGTGGCCCGCCCGCGGGTCGGAGTCAGCGCGCAGGTCGTCGGGGAGGAGCTGATCGAGGTCAGCTGGGGCAGCCCCGGGGGCGGGGCGATCTTCAACGTGCAGGTCGTGGAGGACGGCCAGCCGGCCGCTCCCTGGCTGGATCGCGTGACCGCCGGCTCGGCCCGCTTCCGCGGCCGCCTCGGGCACAGCTACTGGTTCTGGGTCACCGTGCAGACGGACCTCGGCTACGTGGACGCCGGCGGTTCGCCGACCCTGCGCCTGGGGGCCCAACCGATCACGCCCTAGCTCCGTAGACTCATAGGCCTTGATCTCCGAAGCCTTCGCCGGCAAGACCGTGCTGGTCACAGGCACCACCG
>DATGVT010000047.1:0-10520 GCA_035300005.1 Candidatus Acidiferrales bacterium | reverse complement strand
CTCATGCCGAGCGTCCGGGTGTAGAAGTCGACGTTCTGGGCCGCCCGGGCGGTGATCGCCGTCACGTGGTGGAGTCCGCGGATCTCGATCGCCATGCTGCCCCTCCTGGTGCTTTCGAGTATGGCAACCCCAGGCCCACGTCGCTTACTCCCAGTGGCCGGTTCCAGAGGTCCGCTGCATATTCGCGGCATGGGCGGCCGGAGCCAAGGCAAGGGTGGCGCGGCAAGGAGTGCATCGGCAGATGCATGACGAAGCGGCGCCGGGCCCCTTAACGCGGGCTTCGGTGCCGAAGGCACCCGGCCGCCCAGGACGATGAAGATGCAAGGAGCTTCTGGGACTGGCCACTAGACTCTCACTCGGTGGCCGACGCGATCTGGGACCGAGAGGTCGAGACGGCGACTCCGGAGGCGACGCTGGCCCGCGCCGGGGCCGCCTGGGAGGGACAGTTTCGCCACCTGTCGGAGCACTCGCCCTTCTACGCCCGCAAGCTCCGGGAGGCGGGCGTCCGCTCCCCGGTCCGCTTCGCCGACCTGAGCCGCCTCCCCTTCACCACCAAGGAGGAGCTGAAGGCCGCGCTGGACGACGAGCCACCGTTCGGCAGCAACGCCTGCGTGCCGGCGGACAGGATCAAGCGCGTCTACCAGACCAGCGGCACCAGCGGCGTCCCCAGCGTCATCGCCCTCACGGCGGCCGACGTTGAGACCTGGACCGCAATCGGCGCCCGCACCTACTACGCGACCGGCATCCACGAGCAGCACAGCGTCGTCACCTCGTTCGGCGCCGGGCCCTTCGTGGCCGGACACACGCACTTCACGCTGATGCGGATCGGAGCCCGGGTGGTGCCGGTGGCTCCGGGCGACACCGAGCGCATCCTCTTCGCGCTGCGCTCGGGGCTGGCGGACACCCTCCTCGCCACGGCCTCCTTCGCCCAGTACCTGGCCAACCGGCTGGAGGGCCCGGCGGCTCGAGAGCTCGGCCTGACCCACGTCGTCACGGGAGGGGAGCCGGGCGGCGGCATCCCGGCCATCCGCGACCACATCCAGGACGTGTTCGGCGCCACCGTGACCGAGGTGATGGGGATCGGCGACGCCTCGCCCTCGCTCTTCGGCGAGTGCCCCCAACAGCAGGGCATGCACTTCTGCGGCGGCAGGCAGATCTGGGCGGAGCTGGTGGACCTCGACTCCCATGAGCCGATGGCGATCGAGGGTGGAGCGGTGGGGGAGATGGTCTATACCCACCTGGAGCGGGAGGCCATGCCGGTGGTGCGGTTCCTGGGCGGCGACATCGTCCGCGTCGAGGGCACCTCCTGCGGCTGCGGCCGGACCAGCTTCCGGATGCGCTGCCTGGGGCGGCGTGACGACATGTTCATCGTCCGCGGCGTCAACGTCTACCCGACCGCCATCCTGGCCGTGGTCGGCGACTTCCGGCCGCGCGTCACCGGCCGCGCTCGCGTCGTCCGCCCGGGCCCGGAAGTGAGCGTGCAGCCGCCGGTGCCGATCGAGGTCGAGGTGCCGGCCGGGCGTGAGCCCGACGCGCGGCTGGCGGCCGAGCTGGAAGAGGCCATCCACAGCCGGCTGACGTTCCGCAGCCGGGTCGAGCTGGTCGAGGAGGCCGCCTTCGGCGAGAGCGGCTACAAGACCAGGCTGTCGGTCCGCCGGTGACCCTCAGGAAGCGCCTCCGGTCCGACCTCGCCTGGAGCTCTGCCCACCGCGTCGTCGTCCGCGGCCACGACCTGGCCGACCTGATCGGGAAGGTTTCGCTGGGCGACTTCGCCTTCCTCGAGCTGAAGGGCCGGCTGCCGACGCCGCCGGAGTCCGTGGTCTTCAACGCGATCGCGATCACGCTCGTCGAACACGGCCTGACGCCGAGCGCGATCGCCAGCCGGATGACGCTGCTGGGGGCGCCCGAATCGATGCAGGGCGCGGTGGCGGCCGGCCTGCTCGGCCTGGGCAGCCGTTTCGGAGGACCCGTCGAGGACGCCGCCCGGATGCTGCAGGAGGCGCTGGCGGAGGATCCGCGCGACCTGGCGGAGGCCGCCCGGCGCGTGGTCGCCCTGCACCAGGAGGCCAAGCGGCCGGTCCCGGGGCTCGGACACCCGGTTCACAGAGCGGTCGACCCCCGCGTGCCGCGGCTCTTCGAGGTGGCGAGCGAGAACGGGCTGGCCGGCCGCCACGTGGACCTGATGGTCGCGGTCGGAGCCGAAGCCGCGCGGGCCTACGGCCGCCCGCTGCCGGTAAACGCAACCGGCGCCATCGGCGCCCTCGCCGGCGAGCTCGGCCTGCCCTGGCAGGTCTGCCGCGGCCTGGCTGTCATGGCCCGCGCCATCGGCCTGGTCGCCCACGTCCAGGAGGAGCTCTCCGAGCCTCTCGCGGCGGAGATCTGGGAGCGCGTGGAAGCGGAGGCGAGCGAGCACCTGCGGCGGGACTAACATTGGGCTGGCGGTAGGGGGCAGAAAGACCGCCGTCAGACCTCGTAGGAGGAATGCCTATATGGCAACGCTAGCTCCCGTCAACCCGATGGCCGCGGAGGGTAAGGAGACGGTGCTCGACGTCCTCCGCCGCGACCAGAAGAAGTTCTTCGACCTGGTCGAGGACCCCAAGAACTGGAAGGTCCAGACCCGCTGCACCGAGTGGGAGGTGCGCGACCTGGTCGGCCACATGATCGACGTCACGGAGGGGTACCTGGCCCGCTGGGAGGCGGCTCGGAAGGGTGAGCAGCCCGGGGCACTCGGCCTCCAGGTGATGGGCGAGAAGCTGAACGACCACGCGCTCGAGTTCCGCAAGCTCAGCCGGGAAGAGGCGCTCAACCGGCTCAAGGCCGACAAGGCGAAGATGCTGGCGATCTTCGAGAAGCTGACGCCCGAGGAGTGGACCGGCTTCCTGGTCACCCACCCCTACATGGGACCGGTGCCGGCGGGCTTCTATCCCGCGTTCCACATCATGGACTACGGGATCCACCCCTACGACATCGAGTACGGGCTGGGCGACAAGCTGGCCGAGATAGACGAGGCCAGCGCGGGGGTGCTGATCCCCTACTGCCACATCATCATGCAGTACACCGTCGACCAGGAGTCGGCCAGGGGACTCGACTGCGTCTACGGGTTCGCGGTCTCCGGCCCCTGGGGCGGCAAATGGCGGGCCACGGTCAAGGACGGCAAGTGGCAGTCCGAACCCGAGAAGGGCGACTTCGAGGGCTGCGACGCGATCTTCAAGTACACGCCGTCCGACTTCGTGCTGACCGTGTTCGGGCGCTTCCCGGGCGGCTCCGCGACCGGCGACCCGGACGTCATCGAGAAGGTCCGCAAGCTCTTCTTCCGCTTCTGACCCGGAGGGCCACCCTGTGGGCGGCGGACCTCGAAGGCTGGGGTCCGCCGCCCCTGGCGGCCAGCGTCCAGGTGCGCGAGGTCCGGCCCGGCTCGGAGCCGGCGCTGGAGGCGGCGATGGGGGAGGAGGGCGACCGCGTCCGGCTGCGCCTGGAAAGGGGCTGCCGCTGCTTCGCAGCCTGGCGCGACGACCGGCTGCTGGCCTACGGGTGGGTCTCGACCGGCCCCGAGTGGATCGGCGAGCTCCAGCTCGAGATCAGCCCCGGCCGGGGCCAGGGCTACGTCTGGAACTGCGTCACTCTCGCGCCCCACCGGCGGCAGGGCATCTTCCGCGCGCTCCTGGTGGCGATCGCGGCCCAGCTGCGCTCGGAGGGCCTGGCGCGGCTCTGGATCGGGAGCGAGGAGGACCCCGCCGAGAAGGCGGTCGCCGACGCCGGCTTCAGGCAGGTCCTGAGCTTCGCCCGACTCTCGCCGCCCGGGCTGATCTGGCTGCGCGCGGCGCCGGCGGCGGGGGCGGATCCGAGCCTGGTTTCGGCCGCCCTGCAGGCGGTGGCCGCCCGCCCGGGCTCCTCGCTCCGGCGCGCCCGAAAGCGGCGGCACTGAGCAGCCAGCGACCCCAAACCTGTAGAAATCTAAGCCACCTGGCAGAGCTTCTATCCTTTGCCTAGGATCTGTGCGGTGAACCGGATGCTCTGGGCAGTCGTCGTGACCGCCGACGGCGCCGACGCCGCCGAGAGAGACACGTTCGCCGCCGGCCTGCGCGAGGAAGCGGCCGGGCGGCCGGATCGAGTCCTCCTGGTCACCTGCCATCGCGTCGAGCTCTACGGCCTCGGCTCCCCACCAGCTTCTTCTCTCTCGGGCCCGTCCGCGGTGGAGCACCTGCTGCGGGTGGCGGCCGGGCTCGAGAGCACGGTCGTCGGCGAGGACGAGGTACTGCACCAGGTGCGCGAAGCCCTGCGCTCGGCTCGCCGAGAGGCGGAGGTGGATGGCCGGCTGGCCCGGCTCTTCGAGACCGCGGCCGCGGCCGGCCGGCGGGCACGGGCCGGCCGCACCGCCTCGGGTGCCGGCCTGCCGGCGCTGGCGGTCGAGTGGCTGGAGGTCCGGGCGCCGCTCTCAGGCCGGCCCGTCCTGGTGGCCGGCGCCGGGCGGATGGGCTCCGCCCTCGCCGCCGCCGTCGCCGCCCGGGGCGGCCGCGTCACCGTCGCCAGCCGGAGCGCGGAGCGGGCCGCGCGGCTGGCCCGCCTCTTCGCCGGGAGGGGTGTGGACCTCGCCGAGGGCGCCGCCTGGGCGTCCAGCAGCGCGGCGGTGGCGGTGGCGCTGGCCGGGCCCTGGCTCCAGCTGGCGGGTGCGGCGGGGCTGCCCCCGATCGCCGACATCTCGGCGCCGGCAGCGGTGCCGGCGGCGGTCCGGGCTTCGCTGAACGGCGGCTTCCTCGGCATCGACGACCTCTACCGGTGCGACCGGCCGCCGCCCCCCGGCTATGTGGGAGCGGCCGAGGACGTCGTCAGGGTCAAGGCTGCCGAGTACGTGGAGTGGCTGGAGGCGCGGGGGTGAGGATCCGGCTCGGAACCCGCGGCTCCCGGCTGGCGCTGGCCCAGAGCGAGCTGGTGGCCGGCCGGCTGCGGAGGTCCGGGCAGGAGGTGGAGGTCGTCGTCCTGCAGACCGAAGGCGACCTCCGCCCGCTGGACCTGACGCCGGGCGAGGGTGTGTTCGTCGCCGCCCTGGCCCGGGCGCTGCTGGCGGGCGAGATCGACCTCGCCGTGCACTCGGCCAAGGACGTGCCGCTGGAGGAGGACCTCGAGCTCTGCATCGCCGCCTACCCCGAGCGCGCCGACCCCCGCGACGCCCTGGTCACCAGGGAGGGCGGCCGCACGCTGGAGACGCTCCCGAAAGGAGCGCGGGTTGGCACCGACAGCCCCCGGCGGTCGGGCTTCCTGCGCGCGGCCCGGCCCGACCTGCGGGTGGTCCCGCTGCACGGCAACGTGGACACCCGGCTGGACCGCCTGGACGCCGGGGCCGCCGACGCCCTGGTGCTGGCCGCGGCGGGCGTCGACCGGCTGGAGCGCTCGGCCCGGATCGACACCCGCCTGCCGCCGGAGGTGGTGCCGCCGGCGCCCGGCCAGGGCGCCCTGGCGGTGCAGGCCCGCCGGCGCGACCGGGGCTTGCTGGCCACGCTGCGGCGCCTGGACAACCGTGAGGTGCGGCTGGCGGTCGAGGTGGAGAGGCGCGTGCTGGATGCCACCGGCGGCGGCTGCCGGGCGCCGGTGGGCGCGCTGGCGGCCCTGGACGGCCAGCTCAACCTGGTCGCCGCCGCGGTCAGCGAGGACGGAGAGCGCCGGCTCCTGCTCCGGCGTCGGGTGGCCCCCGGCGCCGCCCTCCAGGCCGCGGAGGAGATGGGCCGGGAGCTGGCGGCGAGGGTGCGCCTATGAGGCCCGGCCTCCCGTGACGGCGGTCCTGGTGACGCGGCCGCGAGCCGAGCGGGACCCCCTCGTCCGGCGCCTGGAGGAGCTCGGCTACCGGGTGCACGCGGTGGCCACCGTCACCACCCAGACGGTGAGCCTCGAGCTGCCCGCCGCGATCGAGGACTACGACTGGGTGGTGGTGACCAGCGTCCGCGGCGTGCAGAGCCTCTTCGCACAGGTCGCCGGCCTGCCCGGCCCGCCGCGCTGGGCGGCGGTCGGCCCCGCCACCGCGCGCGCCCTCGCCGAGCAGGGAGTGGCCGCCGACGCGGTCCCGGCCGAGAGCGGAGGGGCCGCCCTGGCGGGCGCGATGCAGCTGGTGGATCCGCTCGGCGGCCGGCGGGTCCTGCTGGCCCGGGCCGACGCCGCGGGGCCGGACCTCCCCGACCGGCTGCGGGAGGCGGGCGCCCGGGTGGACGAGGTGACCGCCTACCGGACGCTGCCGGCTCCCGCCGCCTCCCGGCCGGCGCTGCTGGCCGCCCTCGACGACCGCGACCTGGCGGCGCTGGTCTTCGCATCGGGCTCGGCCGTGGCCGGGCTCGTCGAGCTGGCGGGAGAGCGGGCCGCGGACGCCCGCCGGCTGCCGGCGGTGGCGATCGGGCCTCAGACCGCCGCGGCCGCCCGAAGACTGGGCTTTCGGGTGGCCGGAGTCGCTTCCGAGCCGACCGTGGAGTCACTGGCGTCGGCGCTGGCCGGCGCCCTGCAGAAGGAGCACTGAGATGAGCGAGGTCATGCAGAAGATCGCCGAGGCGGCTCCGGGGCCGGCCCGTCCCCGCCGGCTGCGGCGGACACCCGCCCTGCGCCGGCTGGTGCGGGAGACGCGGCCGCAGCCCGCCCAGCTGATGGCGCCGCTGTTCGTCATCGGCGGCCGCGACCGCGAGGAGCCCATCCCCTCGCTGGCGGGGCACAGCCGCCTCTCCCCGGACCGCGCCCTGGCCCGGGCGCGCGAGCTGGCGCGGCTCGGCGTGGGGGGCATCCTCCTCTTCGGCATCCCCGACCAGAAGGACGCCGAGGGCCGGTCCGCGGCCGCTCCTGGAGGGCCGGTGCCGGCGACCCTGGAGCGCCTGCGCGACGCCGGGCTGCCTCTCGTTCTGGCCGCCGACGTCTGCCTCTGCGAGTACACCACCCACGGCCACTGCGGGGTGCTCTCGGGGGAGGTGGTGGACAACGACGCCACCCTGCCGCTGCTGGCGGAGGCGGCCGTCGCCTATGCCCGGGCGGGGGCCGACCTCCTGGGGCCGAGCGCGATGATGGACGGCCAGGTGAGGGCCCTGCGGAGCGGCCTCGACGGCGCCGGCTTTGCCGACGCCGCGATCCTCGCCTACTCCTCCAAACACTCTTCGTTCCTCTACGGCCCCTTCCGGGACGCCGCCGGCTCGACGCCCGCCTTCGGCGACCGCCGCGGCTACCAGATGGACCCCGCCAACGCCGTGGAGGCGATGCGGGAGATGGAGCTGGACGCCGTCGAGGGCGCCGACCTCCTGATGGTGAAGCCGGCGCTCACCTCGCTCGACCTGCTGGCCCGGGCCCGCGAGCGCTTCGACCTGCCGCTCGCCGCCTACCAGGTCAGCGGGGAGGCGGCGATGATCGAGGCGGCGGCCGAACGCGGCTGGCTCGACCGCCGGGGCGCCGCGCTGGAGACCCTGACCGCCATCGCGCGCGCGGGCGCGACGGTGATCATCACCTACCTGGCCGCGGACGCCGCGCGCTGGCTGCAGGAGGCGCAATGACGCAGCTCGTCAACGCCCTCGTGCTCAGCCTCGACCCCGCCTGGCGGCGGCTGCCGCGCGAGGAGAGGTGCCGCTCCGGCGAGGCCTTCTGCGCTGCGTTCGGCGCCCCTTCGCCGGTGCGCGCCTTCACCTATTCGATGCTCGGCCTGCAGCCGGAGGGCGACCTCCTGCTCTGGCGGCTGGCGCCGTCGCTGGAGGCGCTCGAGGAGCATTCGGCGGCGCTGCTGGGGGCGGGCATGGGCAGCTGGATGACGGTCCGCGAAAGCCTGCTCGGCCTGATCCAGGGCTCCCAGTACGTGAAGCGGCCGACCCCGCAGGAGCAGTCCCTCTTCGAGGGCGAGCGATCCCGCTACCTGATCGTCTACCCGTTCACCAAGACCGCCGGGTGGTACCGGGAGAGCAAGCAGGAGCGGCAGCGGGTCATGAACGAGCACATGAAGATCGGGCACCGCTACCGGCAGGTGCGCCAGCTGCTCGCGTACTCCTTCGGAATCGACGACCAGGACTTCGTGGTGGCCTACGAGACCGATGACCTGGAGGCCTTCGTCGAGCTGGTGCGTGACCTGCGCGGCAGCGAGAGCCGGCTCTCGACCGTGCGCGACACCCCGATCCTGACCGCCGTCCACCGGCCGCCGGCCGAGATCGCGGCCCTGCTGGGGGCATGACAGCGGCCGCCACCGGCACCGCCGCGGAGTGGCGCGCGCGGGCCGCGGAGCTCTTCCCGGGCGGGGTCTCGAGCCCGGTCCGCGCCTACCTCGCGGTGGGCGGCGAGCCGCCCATCCTGACCCGCGGCCGGGGCTCGCGGGTCTGGGACGCCGACGGCCGCGAGTACCTCGACTACGTGGGTGCCTTCGGGCCCCTCATCCTCGGCCACGCCCACCCGGCGGTGGTGGAGGCGGTTCGGGAGGCGGCGGCGGCCGGAGGCTCCTTCGGGGCCACCGTGCCGGCCGAGGTCCGGCTGGGGGAGCGGATCCGAGAGGCGATGCCGGCGATCGAGCGGCTGCGCTTCGTCAACTCCGGCACCGAAGCGGTCATGAGTGCCCTCCGGGTGGCGCGCGCCGCCACCGGCCGCGAACTGGTGATCAAGTTCGACGGCGGCTACCACGGCCACTCCGACGGGCTGCTGGCCGAGGCCGGCTCCGGCCTGGCCACGCTCTCCATGCCTGGCAGCGCCGGGGTGACCCCTGCCGCGGCCGGGCAGACCCTGGTCGCCGTGTACAACGACCTGGGCTCGGTGGAGCGCCTGTTCGAGGCTCACCCCGGCCAGGTCGCCGCCCTGATCGTGGAGCCGGTCGCCGCCAACATGGGCGTGGTGGCGCCGGGGCCGGGATTCCTGGCCGGACTCCGAGAGCTGGCCAACCGGCACGGGGCCGTGCTGGTCTTCGACGAGGTCATCACCGGCTTCAGGCTGGGCCTCGGCGGAGCCCAGGAGCTCTTCGGGATCAGGCCCGACCTGACCGTGCTCGGCAAGGTGATCGGCGGCGGCCTGCCGGTGGGCGCCTACGGGGGCCGAGCCGACCTGATGGAACTGGTCGCGCCGGCCGGCCCCGTCTACCAGGCGGGCACGCTCTCCGGCCACCCCCTGGTGATGGCCGCCGGGCTGGCCGCCCTCTCGCAGCTCTCGGCCGGCCTCTATCAGGACCTCGAGCTGCGGGCGGCGCGCCTGGCCGCCGGACTGGCGGCGCCCGGCCTCAGCACGGCGCGGGCGGGCTCCCTCTTCACGGTCTTCTTCCGGGCCGAGCCGCCGTGCAACCACTCGGAGGCCAAGGAATGTGACCGGCAGGCCTTCGCCCGCTTCCATTCCGCCCTGCGGGCCCGGGGCGTCCTCTGGCCGCCCTCCCAGTTCGAGGCCTGCTTCCTCTCCGCGGCCCACGCCGAGACCGACATCGACCTGACCCTGGAAGCCTTCCGGGCCGCGCTCCCGCGGTGAGCCGGTTCCTCGACGCCGCCGCCCGCCGGCCGGTGGACGCCACCCCGATCTGGCTGATGCGCCAGGCGGGCCGCTGCCTGCCCGAGTACCGGCGCCTCCGGGAGCGCTACCGGCTGGTGGACATTGTCGCCCAGCCCGAGCTCTGCGCCGAGGTCACGCTCCAGCCGGTGCGCCGGCTGGGGGTGGACGCGGCGGTGATGTTCGCGGACATCATGCTGCCGCTGCGCGGGATGGGCGTCGACTTCGAGCTGGTGGAGGAGGTGGGGCCGGTGCTGGCCGAGCCGATTCGCACGGCCGCGGACGTCGACCGCCTGCGGACGCCGTCCGGCGAGGAGGCGGCCCCCGAGGTGCTGGCTGCGCTGCGCCTGGTGGCGGCCGCCTCGACAGTTCCCGTCATCTGCTTCGCGGGCGCCCCTTTCACCCTCGCCAGCTACCTGATCGAGGGCCGGCCCACCCGTGACTTCGCGCTGGTCAAGGGCTTCATGTACTCGGAGCCGGCCGCCTTCGGGCGGCTGCTGGACAAGCTGGCCACGGTCGCCGCCGGCTACCTGCGGGCGCAGGTCGCCGCCGGCGCAGCCGCCCTGCAGCTGTTCGACAGCTGGGTCGGGGCGCTCGGCGTCGAGGACTACGAGCGCGCGGTCCTGCCCTACACCCGGCGGATCTTCGACCAGACCGCCGGCCTGGGGGTGCCGCGCATCCACTTCGGCACCGGGACCGCCGCTCTGCTGGAGTCCATCGCGTCGGCCGGCCCCGACCTGGTCTCGCTGGACTGGCGCCTCCCGCTGGGCGCCGGCTGGGCCCGGGTCGGCTTCGAACGCGGTATCCAGGGCAACCTCGACCCCGCGATCCTGCTCGGCCCGCCGGCCCTGGTGCGGCAGCGCGCCCGCGAGGTGCTCGAGCAGGCGGCCGGGCGCCCAGGACACGTCTTCAACCTGGGTCACGGGCTGCTGCCGCAGACGCCGCTGGAGAACGTCGAGCTGCTGGTCGAGACCGTCCACGCAGGGTTGAGCGCTGCCTAGCTCCGGTCGCACGGTGGTCGTGGCCATGGCCTACGGCAGCCCCGCCGGCGAGTCGGCGGT
>DATGVT010000046.1:0-2985 GCA_035300005.1 Candidatus Acidiferrales bacterium | reverse complement strand
AGCGAACCGGGTCCAGCGGCTCGCGGGTGCCTCCGGCGGTCACCACCACCCGGCGGCCGGCCAGGTCGTAGCGGGCGGTGGCCGCCTGCGCCAGCGCCGCGAAGATGGCGGCCGCTCCCGCCAGCCGGCCCGAGCCCTGGTGCCCGCTGGCCAGGTGGCCCGCCTCCGGCTCCACGACCACCACTCCGCGCTGCCGCAGCAGGGCGAGGTTCTCCTGCACGGCCGGCTTCGCCCACATGGCGTCGTTCATGGCCGGCGCCACCACCACCGGGCAGCGGGCGGCCAGCAGGGTGGCGCTGACCAGGTCGTCGGCCTGGCCCCGCGCGATCCTGGCCAGCACGTTGGCGGTGGCGGGCGCGAGCAGGGCCAGCTGCGCCCAGTCCCCCAGCGCCACGTGCGGCTCGGCCGGGCCCGACTGCGACCAGAGGTCGACCTGCACTGGCTGCCCGCTGATCCCGTGGAAGGTGGCGGCGCCCACGAAGCGGGTGGCGGCGGCCGTCATCGCCACCCGCACCGCGCAGCCGGCCTGCACCAGCTGGGAGCAGAGGTCCGCCATTTTGTAGGCGGCGATCCCGCCGGCCACCAGCACCGCCACCCGCAGGCCGCGGATGGCGGTCGGGACCTCGGCCGGATCCAGGGGGCTCACGCCGCCACCCGCTCTGAATCGATGATGTGCAGGATCTCGCCCACCGCCCGGTCCAGGTCGTCGTTAACGACCACCCGGTCGTAGCGGCACTGGTAAGCCATCTCGCGCTCCGCCAGCTCCTGTCGAGCCCGACCGTCCTCGGGACTCTCGCTGCCTCGCTCGTCGCGCCGTCGCACCAGCTCGTCCATGCTCGGCGGGGCCAGGAAGATGAAGACGCCGTCGGGGCACTTCCCGCGCACCTGCTCGGCCCCCTGCACGTCGATCTTCAGGATCACGTCGCGGCCCTGGGCACGCGCGTCCTCGACCCGCCGCCTCGAGGTGCCGTAGAGGTGGCCGTCGTACTCGGCATGTTCGAGCAGCTCGCCGTTGAGCAGCAGCCGCTGGAACTCGGGCACCGAGACAAAGCTGTAGTGCACTCCATCCTTTTCATAGGGCCGCCGCGGCCGGGTGGTGTAGGAGACCGAGTAGCGCAGCCGGGGGTCGCGCTCCACCAGGCGCCTGACGACAGTGTCCTTGCCCACCGCGCTGGGCCCGGAGATCACGATCAGGAGGCCTGTCAAGCCAAGGACTCCCAGTAGGAGGTGAAGTCGGCCGGCGGCGGGCTCTCGAAAGTGAGCGGCTCGCCGGTCCTCGGGTGCCGCAGGCTCAGGCGCTGAGCGTGAAGCAGCGGCCGGGCCGGATCCCCAGACCGCCGGCGGCCGTACTGGTCGTCGCCGGCCACCGGGTGGCCGAAGGCGGCCAGGTGCACGCGGATCTGGTGGGTGCGCCCCGTCTCCAGCTCCAGGCTGAGCAGCGAGTGGCCGCGCCGGCGGCCGGCCACCCGGTACCGCGTTCGCGCGAACCTGCCCTGCGACACCACCGCCATTCTCTGCCGCCGCCGCGGATCCCTGCCGATGTCCCCCTCCAGGATCCCGGCCTCGGTCGCCACCTCACCTCGGACCACCGCCAGGTACGTGCGCGACAGCGTCCGGTCGGCGAGCTGGGCCGCCAGCGTCCGGTGCGCGGCGTCGGTGCGGGCGGCCACGATCAGGCCCGAGGTGCCGCGATCGAGCCGGTGGACGATGCCGGGCCGAACCTCTCCACCGGCTCCCGACCAGCGGCCCCCCAGCCCCAGCAGCGCGTGGACCAGGGTGCCGGTCGAATGGCCGGGCCCGGGATGCGTCACCATCCCGGCCGGCTTCACCACCACGACGAAGTCCGCGTCCTCGTAAACCACCTCCAGCGGGATCGCCTCCGGCGAGGCGGCGACCGGCCGCGGGACGGGCGGGTCGAACTCTACAACATCGCCTTCGCCGACCAGGGAGGAGGCTCGGGCGGGCCTGGAGTTGAGGCGGACGGCGCCTTCGCGGACGAGGCGCGCCGCGGCCGATCGCGACAGCCCGGCGCCGGCCTCGGCCAGGAAGCGGTCCAGCCGCCGGCGGGGACCGGCCGCGGTCAGGCGCGCCGCCCCGGCCTCCGCAGCAGGTAAGCCCCCAGCAGCGCCGCCACGCCGACCGAGATCGCCGAGTCGGCCACGTTGAAGACGGGCCACCAGTGGAGCGCGATGAAGTCGGTCACGGTCCCCGCGAACAGCCGGTCGAAGCCGTTACCCAGGGTGCCGCCCAGGATCAGTCCCAGCATGGCGTCGGTCGGGAGATGGCTGGGGTGGCGGGCCACGTAGTAGACGAGCCCCGCCGCCACCACGAAGGAGGCGACCAGGAAGAGTCCGGCGCCCATCGGCGCCAGCCCGAAGGCGGCGCCGGAGTTGGTGATGTTGGTCAGCCAGACCAGGTGGTCAACGGCCGGAAACTCCTGGCCCGCCGGGATCGACGCCCGGACCAGCCGCTTCGTGGCCTGGTCGGCCACGAAGACCGCCACGGCGATGCCCGCGAAGAGCAGCCGGCCCCCGGTCAGCCGGCCCGCCTCAGCCCCAGCCAGACCTTCTCCCCCGCCACCTCCAGCTCCACGCCGTCGCCGTCAGGCCCGGGCTGGAGCTCCTGCGACAGCGTCTCCGCCTTGATGTAGTCGGCGAATCGCTCCAGCGCCTGCCGCACCTGGCCACCGGCCCGATAGCGGGTGTGGATGTGGTCCTCGATGCTGAAGCCCTGCCTGCGGCGCTGGTCCTGGATCAGTCGCACCAGCTCGCGGGCCAGGCCCTCCAGGCGGAGCTCTTCGGTGAGCTCCGTGTCGAGCTTCGCCGCCGCGGCCCCGAAGCGAACCGCTTTCACGTTCAGCTCGTCGCGCACGATGGCGGCCAGCTCCTCGGGCAGGTCGGCGCCGGGCAGCTCGGCGCTGGCCAGCGGCTGGCGCACCCGGATCCGGGCTGCGTCCCGGGCGGCCAGGCCCGCCTCCACGGCCTT
>DATGVT010000045.1:0-1856 GCA_035300005.1 Candidatus Acidiferrales bacterium | reverse complement strand
GAAGGCCGCGTATCCCAGGTCGAGCAGCCCGGCGAAGCCGACCACGATGTTCAGCCCCAGCGCCAGCAGGATGAACGTTCCGGCATCCGCGGCCACGTTCACATGCGACTTGTTGGGATCGAGGAGCGGAAACAGGACCAGGACCAGTCCGAGTCCGATCCCGGGCACCCGGGTGTCGGTCGCGAACGCCCGGAGGCTCTTGGGGGGGAGCTGGGCGAGGCGCTCGAGGAGGCCGCGCGGGGTGCGACTCATCGCTCGGCCACCCGCATCCCGAGCAGTCCGGTGGGCCGGAAGACCAGGGTCAGGATCAGGATGCTGAACACCACCACGCTGGCCCATTGCAAGCCGCCGGACCAGTAGCCGGCCACGAAGGTCAGGATCAGCCCGATCACGAACCCGCCCAGGGAGGCCCCGATCACGTTGCCGATGCCGCCGAAGACGGCGGCCGTGAAGGCGAACAGGCCCGCCTCGAAGCCCTGGTCGAAGACCATCGACTGGTAGTAGAAGCCGAAGATGATGCCCCCGGCCGCCGCCAGCGCCGAGCCGATGAAGAAGGTGATGGCGATGGTGCGGTTGATGTCGATGCCCATCAGCCGGGCCGCGTCCCGGTCCTGGGCGGTGGCCCGCATGGCGCGTCCGATTCGGGTGCGCTGGATGAACTGGTGCAGGCCGACCATCAGCACCAGGGCAATGATGATGATGATCAGGTTGGTGATGCCGATCGTGAAGGCACCGCCTCCGATCTTGCCCGACGGCAGCAAATTCGGGTAGGAGATCTGGTTGGCGCCTTTGACCATAAACAGGATGCCTTCCAGCACGAAGGAGACCCCGACCGCGGTGATCAGGGGGGCCAGGCGGGGGGCGTTGCGGAGCGGCCGGTAGGCGAGCCGTTCGATCGCCACCCCTAGGAACCCGGTGATGGTCATGGTAGCGGCGAAGAGCAGGATCAGGGCCGGTACGAGGAGCGCCGGGGAGAGCTGCTCCAACCGGAAAATGCCGATCAGGGTGAGCCCGATGATTCCCCCGACGGTGAAGACGTCCCCGTGGGCGAAGTTGATCAGCTCGATGATCCCGTAGACCAGCGTGTAGCCCAGCGCAATCAGCGCGTAAATTGCCCCGTTGGTCAGGCCCAGCACCAGCTGGTCGACGAAGAACTTCACCCGTCCCCTTCCCGCTTTTGGTTGCTGCCAAGTGTAGCGCCAAGCGTCGCCAGGGCCCCCCCGGAGCAAAAAACGGGGCAGGGCCAACGCCCCTGCCCCGTTCCTGTCAACGCCCGGATCCTACTTAACGGTCACCTGGTCCGCGTAGTCGGATTTGCTGGTATCGGGGTTCCACTTGTAGATGGTGATGATCTTGAGTGTGGTGTCGCCGTTGGCGTCGAAGCCGAACGACCCCATGGCCCCGCTGTAGGTGGTGGTCTTGAGCATCTGGGCCGTGACCTGGTCACGGGTCGGCATGCCGCCGCCGGCGTCGTCGATCGCCCGGCTGATGGCCGCGATGATCACGCCCACCGCGTCGTAGCCCTGGGCGCTATAGGCGCCGATGTCGGTGTTGTATTCCGCCTTGTAGGCGGCGATCATGGCCGTGGCCGTGGGCAGCTGGCTGGCGTAGGGGCCTGCCACGGTGAAGTAGCTGTTGGCGGCGTTGGGCGCCGCATCTTTCAGGAACTGGTCGCCCGAGATGCCGTCACCGGCCACGTACGGGACGTCCAGGATGCCCTTCATCTGCTTGCGAATGACCCCGCCCTTGGTGGCGGTGGTGCCGCCGAAGAAGACCACGTCGGCTCCCAGCGAGGCAGCCTGGGTCAGCTTCGACTTGAAGTCCGTCGTGGCGGTCGGGTCGAAACCGCCCAGGTC
>DATGVT010000044.1:0-7206 GCA_035300005.1 Candidatus Acidiferrales bacterium | reverse complement strand
GCGAGCGCCTGAGGACCAGCCAGCCGGCGCGCTCGTCGAAGTCCACCCCGACCAGGTCCCGGCGGCCGTCCCGCAGCTCAGGCAGCCTCCGGCGCAGGGCGATCAGTGCCCGGTACCACTCGAGCAGGAAGCAGTAGGGTTCGCGCCCCGGCTCCGACCAGTCCAGCTTCGAGCGCAGGAAGGTCTCGGGGGCCTGGGGATCGGCCACCTCGGCCGGGCTCCAGCCGAACCGTGCCGCGTCCTCCACCCGCCCCCGCCGCGTCCCCTGGGCCACCGATTCGTCCTCATGGTCGGTGAAGAACAGGAAGGGCGTGGACGCTCCCCATTCCTCGCCCATGAAGAGGAGGGGCACGCCCGTGGAGCAGAGCACGAGCGCCGCGCCCACGCGCAGGCGCCCGGCGCTCATCAGCGCCGGGGCGCGGTCGCCAGGAGCACGGTTGCCGACCTGGTCGTGGTTCTGCAGGTAGGCCAGGAAGCGCTCGCCGCCCAGGTCCCCTACCGGCCGCCCGTGCCGCCGCCAGCGCCAGCGCGAGCGCCGGCCGTCGTAAACGAAGACGTCGCGCAGGGCCTTGGCGACGTCGGCCAGCGATCCGAAGTCGGCGTAGTAGCCGCGCGACTCGCGGGCCAGCAAGGCGTGCAGCGCATGGTGGAGGTCGTCGTTCCACAGGGCCGCCAGCCCGTAGCCACCCAGCTCCAGGGGCCGCACGGGCCGGGGGTCGTTGAGGTCGCTCTCGGCGACCACGTGAAGCGGCCGCCCCAGCTCCTCCGCCAGCCCGGCCACCCGCCGCCCCAGCTCCTCCAGGATGTGGACCGCCGACTGGTCGTAGATCGCGTGCACGGCGTCCAGGCGTAGCCCGTCCAGGTGGTAGTCGCGAAACCACATGAGCGCGTTCTCGCAGACGAAGTTGCGGACCTCCTCGCTGCCCGGCCCGTCGAAGTTGATCGCCTTCCCCCATGGCGTCCGGTAGCGGTCGCTGAAGTAGGGGCCGAAGCGCTCGGTGTGATTGCCGGTGGGGCCCAGGTGGTTGTAGACCACATCCAGGAAGACCGAGAGCCCGCGCTCGTGGCAGGCGTTGACCAGGCGCTTGAATCCGTCGGGACCGCCGTAGGCCGAGTGGGGAGCGTAGAGCGCGACGCCGTCGTAGCCCCAGTTGCGGGCGCCGGCGAAGTGGGCCACCGGCATCAGCTGGACGCAGGTCACCCCCAGCCGGACCAGGTGGTCGAGCTTGCCGATCGCCGCCTCGAAGGTGCCCTCGGGCGTGAAGGTGCCCACGTGGAGCTCGTAGAGGACGGCGTCCGCCAGCGCCGCGCCCCGCCAGCCGGCGTCCGTCCAGCGGAAGGCGCCCTGGTCGAGCAGCCGCGCCGGGCCGTGCACCCCGTGCGGCAGGTAGGCCGCCCGCGGCTCCGGCAGGGCGTCACCGCCGTCCAGTGAGTACGTATAGTCCAGGCCCGGCTCCAGCTCGTCCTCCGACTGGTACCAGCCCGCCTCGGCTGGGGCCATCGGCCGCCGGCGGCCTCCCACCACCAGCTCCACTGACCGCGCCCGTGGCGCCCAGACCCTAAGGATGCGGCCGGAGGCCGGCCGAGAGATCGCGGTCACAGGCGCCTCGGATGCAAGGAACCAACGAGCACCGGAGCGTGCCTATTCGACATACGCGAGCGAGGAGCGCAGGAGGTGACACGGCAGACGGGACGCATGGGGCCGCCAGCTCCGGTCGGCATTCCGGCGGCAGCCTTACGCCTCATCTGGCGTCAGCAGAGCGACCGGGAACCCGGCCAGGAGATCGGCGGCCGCGGCCTGCCCCGTGAATCCGCCACCCCCGAAGACGTCCACCCAGCGCCCGGGCGGCAGCTCGACCTGGCCTCGCCGGTAGCCGCCCAGCCGCTGCCAGAGCCGGGGCACGACCACGACCGCCTCCGACCCACGGGCGAAGGCGACCAGATGCGGTGGCGCCTCCAGCGGCCGGTAGTCGGAGCCCGCGAAGCGCGGGCGCAGGCGCAGCGCCTCCGCCACCAGCCGGCGCTTCGGATGGCCGCCGGCCTCCCGGCTGAGGCGCTCGAAGTCGACCGGCCGGCGGTTGTCAGGGTCGACCAGGTTGAGGTCCCAGACCTCGCTGCCCTGGTAGAGGTCGGGCACGCCCGGCGAGGTCAGGGCCAGCAGCTTCATGGCCAGGCCGTTGACCTCGGCCGCCCCCGCCAGCCGCCGGGCAAGGGCGGCCACCGAGTCCATCAGCTCGCGGTCGCCGTAGGCGCCCTGGACCGCCTGGCGGAGCCGGGCCTCGAAGCCAGGGTCGGGGTCGGTCCAGGAGGTGGCGGTCTTCGCCTCGCGGGCCGCCTTCTCCAGGTAGGCGAGCGCGCGCTCCCGGGAGAGCGGCCAGGCTCCGAAGAGGGTCTGGTGGAAGAGATACTCCAGGGGCAGGTCGGGGAAGTCGGGGAGGCGGCGCGACCAGCCGCGCACGCTCTCGGCCCAGAGCTCGGGCAGCTCTGAGAGCAGGGCCAGGCGCGCGCGCACGTCCTCCCCGCGCTTGGTGTCGTGCGTGGAGGTGGCGTTCAGGCCGAGCGGGCGGCAGAGCCGCTCGCGGTTGGCGGCGTGGAAATCGGCGACCGAGACGCCGAAGCGGCGGGGATCGCCGCCGACCTCGTTGAGCGCCGTCAGCCGGTGGTAGCGGTAGAAGGCCGTGTCCTCGCCGCCCTTGGCCAGCGTGGCGCCGGTCAGCTGCTGGAATCGGGCCAGGAACTCGGCCTCCAGTCTGCCGCGGAAGCGGCCCAGGAGGAGATCGCGCAGGAAGCGCAGCAGCTCGGGGTCGAGGTCAGGCCGCCGGCGGGCCGCCGCGGCGACGGCCTGCTCGACGGCGGCCCGGTCCTCGGGCCGGGGCGGCCGCCCGGGCCGGGCGTAGGCGCGATAGACGGGGAAGGCCGCCACCAGCTCGGCCACCGCCTCGTGCAGCTCGTGCCGGGTGAAGTCCCGGTAGCGGCGTCGCAGCTCGCAGATCCTCAGCAGGAGGTGCACCACCCGCGCCAGCTCCGAGCCCAGCCAGCCGCGCAGGACCTCGAGCTGCGAGCTGTGCAGCACCTCGCCGTACGGCTCCTCGCCCCCGAACTCCTGCCAGAGCCGCGTCAGCGGAGCCTCGCCCTCAGGATCTACGAAAAGCCCGAGCACCAGGTTCAGGAACTCATAGCCGGTGGTGGCCTCCAGCCAGGGCGGCGGCGCCTCCCCGGGCAGCAGCACCTTCTCCGCCACCAGCCAGGCGCCCGGGGCCTCGTAGCGCAGCTGCTCCAGGTAGCCCTGGGGATCCCGAAGCCCGTCCAGGTGGTCGACCCGGACCCCGTCGGCAAGCCCGTCCTGCAGCCAGCGCACCACCCTGGCCTGGGTGGCTTCGAAGACCCGGCGGTCCTCCACCCGGACCCCGACCAGGCCCGTGATGTCGAAGAAGCGCCGGTAGTCGAGCTCGCGGGCCGCGGCCCGCCAGTAGGCGAGCCGGTAGTGCTGCCGGCGCAGCAGCCGGTCGAGGCGGTCTGCGTCGGCCTGCACCGCCGCCAGGGGGGTGGCGGCGGGCACGCTCTCGGGCGCCAGCGGGAACAGCTGGTCGTGGTAGCGGACCACCGCCTCCTCGCCCCGCCGCTCCAGCCGGAGCTCCCCGGCCTCCAGCACCCGGCCGTAGTGATCGCCGAGCACGGGCAGCAGGATCTTCCCCCGCAGCCTGGGCTCGGGCGGGTTCCAGGCCACGTCGAAGATGGGCGAGTACGCGCTCTTGCGGCCGTGCTTCAAAAGGTCCCACCACCAGGGATTGGCCGGGTGCGCGGCCAGGTGGTTGGGCACGATGTCGAGCAGGAGGCCCAGGCCATGCTGACGCGCTGCGTCACAGAGCCGCGCGAAGCCCTCCTCGCCGCCCAGGTCGGCGCTCAGCTGGTTGGGGTTGACGACGTCGTAGCCGTGAGTGCTGCCGGGAGCCGCTTGTAGCACCGGGGACAGGTAGAGGTGGCTGACCCCCAGCGCGGCCAGGTACGGCACCGCCTGACGCGCGGCGTCAAAGTCGAAGCCCGGGCCCAGCTGCAGGCGGTAGGTGCAGAGGGGAGGCGGCTTACTCGACACGTCGCAGGACGGCCAGCGAGCGCCCAGCCACCGGGGCCCGCGCGCCAGCCCGATAGAAGCGCGGCAGCGGCTCCGCGGTGTCGAGCACCCGCAGCCAGCGCCGGCCCCAGCTGAGGTCGGGAACCTGGAATTCGATGGGCTCCGAGTGGGCGTTGAACAGGATCAGGAAGCTGTCGTCGCGGACCGGCTGGCCGCGAGGACCGGGGTCGGGGATCTCGTCGCCGTTCAAGAAGACGGCCAGGGACTTGGCGAAGCCGGCCTGCCAGTCCGACTCCGACATCGGCTCGCCCGAGGGCTGGAACCAGGCGATGTCGTTCAGCCCGGAGCCGTGGATCTCGCGGCCGGCGAAGAACCGCCGGCGGCGGAAGACGGGATGGTCCCGGCGCAGCTCGAGCAGCTTGCAGGTGAACACCAAGAGTGCGTCATCGCGCCCCTCCCAGTCGAACCAGGAGACCTCGTTGTCCTGGCAGTAGGCGTTGTTGTTGCCGCGCTGAGTGCGGCCGATCTCGTCTCCGCCCAGCAGCATCGGTACCCCCTGCGAGAACAGCAGGGTGGTGAGGAAGTTGCGCTGCTGGCGGTCGCGCAGGCTCTTCGTCTGGGGATCTTCCGTCTCGCCCTCGACGCCGCAGTTCCAGGACCGGTTGTCGTCGGTCCCGTCCTGGTTGCCCTCGCCGTTGGCCTCGTTGTGCTTCTGGTCGTAGGAGACCAGGTCGGCCAGCGTGAAGCCGTCGTGGGCGGTGACGAAGTTGACGCTGGCGAAGGGCTTGCGGCCGCTCAGCTCGTAGAGGTCCGAGGAGCCGGTGAACCGGAAGGCGTAGTCGCCCAGGTTGGCCGGCTGCCCCCGCCAGTAGTCGCGGACGGTGTCCCGGTAGCGCCCGTTCCACTCCGACCAGAGCACCGGGAAGTTGCCCACCTGGTAGCCGCCCTCCCCGAGGTCCCAGGGCTCGGCGATCAGCTTGACCTGGCTGATGACCGGATCCTGCTGGATGATGTCGAAGAACGCCGCCAGGCGGTCCACCTCGTGCAGCTCGCGGGCCAGCGCGGCGGCGGCGTCGAAGCGGAACCCGTCGACGTGCATCTCCAGCACCCAGTAGCGAAGGCTGTCCATGATCAGCTGCAGCACGTGTGGGCTGCGCATGTTCAGGCAGTTGCCCACCCCCACGAAGTCCATGTAGTGGCGGGGATCCCCGTCCACCAGCCGGTAGTAGGCCTGGTTGTCCAGCCCGCGGAGGCTGAGCGTCGGGCCCAGGTGGTTGCCCTCGGCGGTGTGGTTGTAGACGACGTCCAGGATCACCTCGATGTCGGCCTCGTGCAGGGCCCTCACCATCTGCTTGAACTCCTGGACCTGCTGGCCGCTCTGGCCGCCCGAGCTGTACTCGTTGTGCGGCGCCAGGTAGGCGAGCGAGTTGTAGCCCCAGTAGTTGCGGAGGCCGCGTTCGATCAGGCCGTGGTCGTGCACGAACTGGTGCACCGGCATCAGCTCGATCGCCGTCACCCCCACCCGGAGCAGGTGTTCGACGGCGGCCGGGCTGGCCAGCCCCGCGTAGGTGCCGCGCTGGTGCTCAGGCACCTCGGGGTGGAGGACGGTGAAGCCCTTGACATGAGTCTCGTAGATCACCGTCTCGTGCCAGGGCGTGCGCGGGCGGCGGTCGTCGCCCCAGTCGAAAAAGGGGTTGGTGACCACCGCGCGGGGGACGTAGGGGGCGCTGTCGCCGTCGTTGCGCGTGAGGTCCTGGCGGGAGGTGCCCAGCCGGTAGGCGTAGACGGCCGGGTTCCAGGTCACCTCGCCCTCGACCGCCTTGGCGTAGGGGTCGATCAGCAGCTTGTTGCCGTTGCAGCGGAGGCCCTTCATGGGCTCGTAGGCCCCGTGCACTCGGAACCCGTAGCGCTGGCCGGGGGCGATCCCGGGCAGGTAGGCGTGCCAGCAGAGGGCCGAGTTCTCCTTCAGCTCGAGCCGGGTCTCACGGGCGTCGCCGTCGAAAAGGCAGAGCTCGACCGCCTCCGCCACCTCGGAGAAGACGGAGAAGTTGGTGCCGGCCCCGTCGAAGTTGGCGCCCAGGGGATACGGCTGGCCCGGCCAGACTTCGATCGGTGCCGCCCCAGCCGTACGTGGACGGTGGGAAACTGTGATAGTCAGACTACCCATCAGATGGTAGCGCAGGCAGGGGTTGGACCCCGCCTGCGGCCCGGGGGCTGGCTGGTACGCTAGCCCGCATCCGCGAGGAGATGCCGCCCGTCCTGGTCCTGAGGGCGGGCCGGCCGCGCCGGCTGCCCCCGGGCTGGGAGCTGGTGACCGAAGACGGCGCGCGCCTGCACCGCCTGCCCGCCGACCTGGCGCCCGGGTACCACCGACTGCTGCGCCACTCCGACGGCGCCGGTGCGCTGGTCGTTCTCAGCCCCGGCGCCTGCCACCTGCCGGCGGACCTCCGCGGCTGGGGCTTCGCCGTCCAGCTCTACGCGCTGCGCTCTCAGAAAAGCTGGGGCCTCGGCGACCTGGCCGACCTGCGGCGGCTGGCGACCTGGTCGCGCGGTCGCGGCGCCGCCTTCCTGATGACCAGCCCGCTGGGGGCGGCGCTGCCGACGCTGCCCCAGGAGCCAAGCCCCTATTACGCGTCCAGCCGGATCTGGCTCAACCCGCTGCACCTGCGCCTGGAGGAGGTCCCCGGCGCCGAGCGGCTGGGCGCGGACCTGGAGAGGCTGGCGAAGCTGAGCCGGGCGCTCAACCGGGACCGGCACCTGGACCGGGACCAGGTCTACCGGCTGAAGCTGGAGGCGCTGGAGAGCCTTTATGGCCGGGGCGACCCCCCGGCCGAGTTCGAGCGGTGGCGGGCCGCCCAGGGCCGGCTCCTGGAGCTCTTCGCCACCTTCTGCGTGCTGGCGGAGCGGCACCAGACCGGCTGGCACGGCTGGCCGGAGGAGCACCAGCATCCCGACCGGCCGCAGGTGGCACGCCTCGCGGCCCGGCTCCGGGCGCGGACCCGGTTCCACGCTTGGGTCCAGTGGCAGCTCGATCGCCAGCTGGAGCGGGCGGGGCGCGCCCTGCCGCTGCTCAACGACCTGCCGGTCGGCGTCCGCCCGGACGGGGCCGACGCCTGGGTCTGGCAGGACGTGAT
>DATGVT010000043.1:0-5765 GCA_035300005.1 Candidatus Acidiferrales bacterium | reverse complement strand
ATGAGCGGCCGGTCCGCCGAATGGCTCGCGGAGTGCCGGGCGCCTGTCCTGCTCGCGGTCGGCGACGAGGACCGCCTGGCCGACCGGCGCGGCCTGGCCGAGCTGGCGGCCGGGCACCCGCACGTGCGGCTCCGGATCGTGCCCGGAGCCGACCACCAGCTGCCGCTGGTTGCCCCGGCGGCCTGCGTGGAGCTGATCCGCTCCCTGGCGAACTAGCGGGGTGCTGAAAAGGGGCATCGGGTGATCTGGCGATCCTGGCGCGCCGAGGGGCCAGTCAGCGGGTGGCGGGCTAGAAGCGCATCTGTCCGGCTGGGGTCCCCGCCGTGCGGGGGACGCGACCGCCGGGACCCGCTGGCAGCCATCCCGGCCGCCAGGGCGCCAGAGCGCTGATGCCGCCTCCGGAATGGAGGCGGGAACCCTTTTTCAGCGGCCCGCTAACTGGGCGAGGGCGAGGCGGACGGCGTCGGTGAGGGCGGCGCCGGGGTCAGCTTGACCAGCTCCACGATGAAGACCAGCGTCGCGTTGGCCGGGATCACGGGCGGATTGCCCTGGGGGCCGTAGCCCAGGCTGGGCGGGATCAGCAGCCGCCGCCGGCCCCCGACCTTCATCCCCGGGATGCCCTCCTCCCAGCCGCCGATCACCTCGTGGTTGCCGAGTGTGAGGTCGAACGGCTGGCCGCGGTCGCGGCTGGAATCGAACTTCTTGCCGCTGGTCAGCCAGCCCGTGTAGTGCATGGAGACCCTGTCGCCCCGGTGGGCCGGCGCCCCGGTGCCCGCTTTGGTGTCCGCGTACTTGAGGCCATCCGGCAGCGTCACCAACGGCAGCTTGGAACCCTCGTTGAAGTCGTCGCCGCCGGGTGAGGGGCTCACCTGCGCGACTCCCTCGCCTGCCACCGGGCCATTGTCGGGGTTGGGGTCGGGATAGGCGCAGGCGCCGAGCAGGAGCGCGAGGACGGCCGGCGCCGCCAGGTCGCGCGGCGACAGGCACCTCACGAGCCCGTGATCTCGATCGACTCGATGCGGTCGCCGGGCTGGATGCGGTCGACGACGTCCATCCGGGAAACGACCGCGCCGAAGTGGTTGTAGACGCCGGAGTCGGCGAGGTGGAAGGCGTCGCCCAGAAGCACGAAGAACTGGGAGCCGGACACGCCGGCGGGGCTGGACGCCATGCCCACCGAGGCTCGGCTCCAGGGTGCGGGATTAGTCTCGTCCGGCAGCCGGTAACGGGGCCCGCCGCGGCCGGTCCCGCTGGGGTCTCCGCCCTGCGCGACGAAGCCCTTCTCGACCCGATGGAACGTAAGCCCCTCGTAGAGATGGTTCTGGGCCAGGTAGACGAAGTTGTTCACGGTCACCGGGGCCACCCGGGCGTCGAGTTGGATGCCGAACTCGCCCCGGCTGGTGCGCACGGCGGCGGTGTAGTTCTTGCCCGGCTCGGTCACCGCCGGAGGCAGGCTCGAAGCTGCTCCACGCCCCCTACCTTAGCTAAGCAAGCCTCAGCACTGAGGCTCGCGGCCGCCCAGCAGCAGCACCCCGGCCAGCAGCAGGCAGATGGCGGCGCTGACCAGCAGCGCGGCCTCGACGCTGGCCGTGGCCGCCACGCCGCCGCCCACCAGCGGACCCAGGGCGAAGCCGATCGCGATCGCGCTGGAGCTGGCGCCGAAGACGCGGGCCTGCACCTCGGCCGGCGCCTCCAGGCCGAGCATGGAGGAGATAGCGGGCGTGATCGCGCCTCCCACAAGCCCGGCGAGGGTGACGGCGGCCACCACCAGGCCCGGCCCGGGCGCGACGGCGGCGACCGCGAAGGCGGCGGCCAGGGCGACCGCCAGCATCGCCGTGGTGCGCGTGTAGCCGGTCCGGTTGGTGACCCAGGAGTAGGTGACCGAGGCCACGCTGCTGGCCAGGCCGCTGGCGCCGAAGGCGATGCCGGTCACGGCGGCCGCGCCCAGCGCCAGCAGCGCCACCAGCTTCAGCACCACCAGCTGCTGATAGGCGCTGGCGGCGACGGTGAAGAGGCCCTGGGCCGTGATCAGAGCCGCCAATGCGCGGAGGGTGCCGGGGGGTGCCGCCCGGATGATCTCCAGCGCCGCCACCTGCTGCCTGGCCGCGCGCTGGACGGGCGACTCCCTGACCATCAGCAGGACCGGCACCACGGCGGCCAGCAGCAGGATGCCGCCACCCAGGAAGATGCCGCGCAGGCCCAGGGCCGCGGAGGCAAAGCCGCCGGCCGCCGGCCCGATCGCGCCGCCCAGGGCGATCGAAGAGCTGAGCACGCCGAGCGCCCAGCCGACGCGCTCGCGGGGCGTCTCGGCCGCCACCAATGCGGTGGCGGCGGCGACCGTACCCGAGGCGAGGCCCTGCAGGAAGCGGAGCACGACCAGGTCGACGGGGCCGCGGGCGAACGCGATCAGCCCGACCGTGATGCCGCCGCCGATCATGGAGCGGATCACCATCGGCTTGCGTCCGTAGCGGTCGCCGAGCACGCCCCAGACCGGCGAGGCGAGGGCCAGGCTCCAGCCCGAGGCGCTGCCGACCAGGCCGGTCCAGAAGGCGAGGTCGTGGGCGCTGCGCACGCCCAGGTCCTGGGCCAGGAACAGGGGCAGGAACGGAAAGGCGAAGCTGAACCCGAAGATGGCGGTGAACTCGGCCAGCCAGAGCGCGGCCAGGTTCCGGCGCCAGTTCACCGCCGAGTCCCTCCCCCCCGGGGAGGGTAGGGAGGGGCCGTCCGGCTCTCGCACTACCGCGTCAGCAGATCGAAGACCCGCTGCGGCGTGATCGGGATCCGGTCTACGACCACCTCGGGGCGCACCTGGCGGAGAGCGTCCTCGACCGCGTTCGCGATCGCCGCCGGCACCGGGATGGTGCCGCTCTCGCCGGCGCCCTTGAACCCCTCCGGGTTGTGGTCGGTCGGGGTCTCTATGTGCAGGAGCTCCGGCTCGGTGCCCAGCTCGGGCGGGCTGGGGATCGCGTAGTCCAGGAAGCTGGCGCTGCGGAATGCCCCGTCGGGATCGTAGACGGCCTCCTCGAAGAGGGCGTAGCCGAGCCCGTGGGCGAACCCGCCGTGCATCTGGCCCTCCACCAGCAGAGCGTTGATGGGCTTGCCGGTGTCGTGCACGATCACGTAACGGAGCACGTCCACGGAGCCGGTCTCGGGGTCGACCGCGACCGCGGCCGCATGGCAGCCGCTGCTGAAGGCGAGCGGCCGGTGGGGATCGAAGCTCGCCGCCACCTCCAGACCCTCGGCCGGAACCAGGTCGCCGGCGGGCATCGCCTTGCTGGGGGCACCCCGGACGCCGACGACCCCGTCCTCCAGGATCAGGTCCTGGGGGTCGGCCTCCAGGGCCTCGGCCGCCTGCTCCAGGACCTTCTTTCGCATCGCCTTCGCCGCCAGGGAGACGGCGTTGCCGACCTGGACGGCGGTCCGGCTGCCGGCGGTCAGGAGCGCCCAGTCCACGCCGCGCGTGTCACCCGCCGTGACGCGGATCCGCTCCAGCGGCCAGCCCAGCCGCTCGGCCAGCACCTGGCTGGCGATCGTCAGGTGGCCCTGGCCCTGGGGCGTCGAGCCCACGAAGAGATGCGCGGTGCCGTCCGTCTCGAGGCGCAGGCGCGCCGGCTCGCCGCGACCGAAGCCGCTCGACTCCACGCAGCAGGCGATGCCGAGGCCCAGCAGTCGCCCATCCTGCCGCTCCTGCTTCCGGAGGTCCTCGTATCCGATCTGCTTCAGCGCCATCTCCAGCAGCCGGGGGTAGTCGCCGCCGTCGTAGACGTAGGTGCCCCTGCCGGCCGGGAAGCGGGTGTCGTAGGGCATCTGGTCCGGCTGCACGAGATTGCGGCGGCGGAGCTCGGCGGGGTCGAGCCCCAGCTCGTGGGCCATCAGGTCCACCATCCGCTCGATGCCGAAGTTGCCCAGCGGCCGACCGCCGCCCCGCACGAAGCCTGTCGGCACGGTGTTGGTGTAGACGAGGCTCGCCTCGACGCGAAAGGCGGGGAGGACGTAGGCGGAGACCAGGTGGGGGACGATGAGGGCGGGCTGGCCGGAGCCAGAGCCGGCGTAGGCGCCGATATCGTGGAGCACCCGGCCGCGGAGTCCGAGCAGCTTCCCCTCCCGGGAGGCGGCCAGCTCCAGCTCCAGCACGGTGCCGTGGGCCTGGACGGTGGTGGCGGTGTCCTCGCTGCGGCCGGCGACCCAGCGCACCGGGCGCCGGAGCTCGAGCGCCGCCAGCGCCACCAGCACCTCCTCCGGATAGGTGGCGCCCTTGGCCCCGAAGCCGCCGCCCACGTCCTCGGCCAGCACGACCACCTTCTCCTTGTCCAGCCCCAGCTGCTCGCAGATCTGGTCGCGCACGAAGAAGACCGCCTGGGTCGAGGCCCAGACCGTGAGCACCTGCGACTTCGGGTCGAGGCTTGCAGTCACCGCCCGGGGCTCCATCGCGGCCCCGCATACCCGCGCCGTCGAGAGCGTGCCGCGCACGACCACCGAGGCGCGGCCGAAGGCCTGGCCAAGGTCGCCGTACTCGTGCACCGCCTCTCCGGTGAGGTTGGACTTCATCCGCGCGTGGACCGGCGGCGCTCCGTCGGCGCTGGCGCTCAGCACATCCGCGACTGCGGGCAGCGGATCCAGATCGAGGCTGATCGCCTCCAGGGCGTCCTGGGCCTGGTAGGGGTCCTCCGCCACCACCATGGCGACGGCGTCGCCGACGTAGTTCACCTCGCCGTGCGCCAGCAGCGGTCGCGCGTGCACGGTCATGTTCGAGGGCACGAAGTCGCTCAGCGTCCGCTGGGCCTCGGGCAGGTCGGCGGCGGTCCAGGCCCCCAGCACTCCGGGGAGGTCGCGCGCGGCGCGGGTGTCGACCGAGGCGATGCGGGCGTGGGGAAGGCTGGAGCGGAGGAACGCGGCCGTGGCCACCCGGTCGAGCTTGATGTCGGCCGCGTAGCGGCCGCGGCCTGTGATCAGGTGCTCGTCCTCCAGCCGGCGAAGCGGCCGGCCGATGGTCAAGGGCACGCCCCTTAGAATAAGTTTCCTTTCCGACCTATCTTCTGTTGGGGGGCGGCTAGCTCAGCTGGGAGAGCGCTAGCTTGACATGCTAGAGGTCGGCGGTTCGATCCCGTCGCCGCCCACCAGTCACAAACTGATAATCGGCCCGTTCGTCTAGTGGACTAGGACGCCGGCCTTTCAAGCCGGAGATCGCGGGTTCGAAGCCCGCACGGGCCACCAACCGGGTGGCCGCCGGAGGCCGAATGCGGGTGTAGCACAATGGCAGTGCGCCAGCCTTCCAAGCTGGTTATGTGGGTTCGATTCCCATCGCCCGCTCACGCGCCGCGCCGGCGCGGCTCAGGCCAGGAGACCGGGGGCGGTGGGGTTCTCCTCGAAGTGCCGGCCCTTGCCGCTGCCGCCTCCGCCGCCTGCACCCCCGCCGCCGCCGGTCGGGGCTGGGCTGCTGGATGGCGTGTACAGCTCGCCCGCCAGCCGAAGGAGGAGCGCCGCGTTCTCTGCGCTGATCGCCTTGCCGGTCTGAGCCTCCACCTCGTTCGCGAAGGCGCCCATCTGGCCGGCCAGCGCGTTGCTGTCACCCCGCGCCGCCGAGGCCTCGGCCGCGGTGAGCTTGGCGCACAGCGAATCCGCCACACCGGCGTCTCCGACCAGGCGGCGCACCAGCCCACACAGGCCCTGGAAGCTGGTGCGAACCGTGAAGGAGGCGCTGCCGGTTCCGGTGTTGCCGGCCTTGTCGGTCGCGCTCGCGGTCAGCGTGGTGGTGCCGGTGGGGAACG
>DATGVT010000042.1:0-4400 GCA_035300005.1 Candidatus Acidiferrales bacterium | reverse complement strand
CTTCACGGGCAAGGGCGGGGTGGGCAAGACCTCGGTCGCTGCCGCCACCGCCGTCCGCTGCGCCAAAGCCGGGTTGAAGACGGTCGTCATCAGCACCGACCCTGCCCACTCGCTCGGCGACTGCTTCGACCGCAGCCTGGGAGCGGAGCTGACCCCGCTCACGGCCAACCTCTGGGCGCACGAGGTCTCCGCCCTGCACGAGATGGAGCGCCACTGGAAGCGGCTGCACGACTATGCGGCGACCGTGTTCGCCACCCAGGGCCTCGACGGCGTGGTCGCCGAGGAGCTTGCCAACCCGCCCGGGATGGACGAGGTGGCGAGCCTGATGTGGATCAAGCACTACGCCGAGCGCGGCGACCACGACCTGATCGTGGTCGACTGCGCCCCCACCGGCGAGACCCTGCAGCTGCTCACCTTTCCCGACGCCGCCCAGTGGTGGCTGGAGAAGATCTATCCCTGGGAGCGGCGGGCGATGAAGGTGGTGCGCCCGGTGCTGCAGCCGCTGATGGAGGTGCCGTTGCCCAGCGACGAGGTCTTCGCGTCCCTGAAGGACCTGCTGCTCGACCTGAAGGGCATGAAGAAGGTCCTGACCGACAGCTCGATGACCACGGTCCGCATCGTGCTCAACCTGGAGAAGATGGTGATCAAGGAGGCCAAGAGGGCCTTCACGTACCTGAGCCTCTTCGGCTACGTCACCGACGCCGTCATCGTCAACCGCCTGCTGCCGGACGGGCTCCACGACGAGCTGTTCCGCAGGTGGCGCCAGATCCACGAGCGCTACTCCCACGAGGTGCGCGCGTCATTCGCGCCGATCCCGATCCTGGAGGTGCCGCTCTTCGACCAGGAGGTGGTGGGGGAGCGGATGCTGACGCGGATGGGGGAGGCGATCTACGGCGACCGGGACGCCTCCGACCGCTTCTACGAAGGCAGCACCCAGCGGGTCGAGAAGGTGGGCTCGGAGTACGTCCTGGCGCTCCGGCTGCCCTTCGTGGAGCGGGCCGCGGTCGACCTCTCCCGCCACGACGGCGAGCTGCTGGTGCGGGTGGGCAACTACCGGCGGGAGCTGAGCCTGCCCCGCGTCCTGGCGCAGCGGCAGACTCTGGGCGCCAGCCTGGAGGGCGGCGAGCTGCGCGTGCGCTTCGGGGCCGGCAAGCCGGCATGACGCGGGAGACGGAACGGCTGGTGGAGCTGGCCAACGAGGTCGGCGACCGGCTGGCCGCGGCCTTCAAGGACGCCGTCCCGCCGTCTGCCCGCGACCACCTGATCAACGCTCAGAAGGAGCTGATCGCGGCCATGGTGCAGATCTACGAGCACCAGGCCGCCGGCGGCCGGCCCCGCCGGCCGGAGCCGAAGCGTCGGGCTCGCACCGCCCGCGGGCCCCGCCAGCCGCGCGTTTCCAAAATCGACATTCACTAGGTGTTGCTGGGCGACCCCTTCGTCTTCCTGATCTCGACCCTCTTCCTGGTCCCCGGGACGCTGGTCGCCATCCCGGTCCACGAGCTCGGACACGCCCTCGCCGCGCACCTCCAGGGCGACCGCCAGCCGGCCGCCTTCCTCCGGCGCTGGGACTTCAAGAGCTTCTTCGAGCCTTACGGGGTGCTGGCCGCCCTCCTGGCGCGGGTGGGCTGGGGCGGCCGCTCGCTCCCCGTCAGCGAGAGCCGCCTGCGCGGCGCCGGCGGCCAGATCGGCTACGCGCTGGGCGGGCCGTTGGCGAACCTGGCGGTGGCGGTCGTCTTCGGGGTCGCGGTCCGGGTCCTGCTGGCGATGGGCGCCTTCCCGGCGCCGGTCAGCCTCCAGCAGCCGGTCCTGGGCTTCGTCAGCACCGTCTGCTACGCCCTCTTCTTCCTGAACCTGAGCTTCTTCGCCTTCAACCTGCTGCCCATCCCCGGCCTCGACGGCTGGCGCATCCTGGAGGCCCTGCTGCGCCACCGCTACCCGAAGTTCTTCTTCGACGCCCACATGCGCCGCCGCGACGTCTGGACGGTGGCCGTCCTGGTCGTGATCGTGGGCTCCTTCTTCGCCGGCAACCTGCTGGCGGTGGTGATGCTGCCGATCTACGCCCCGGCCAGTTCCCTCATCCTTGGCACATGCGCCGGCTATCCCGGGCTCACGCCCTGCCCGCTGTCGGGACGCTAGTCAACCAGCCCGCCTACCGACTCCTCCAGGAGCGGTACCCGCGGCCGCTGGTGGTGGAGGCGATCCGGGAGCGACTGGAGGCGGAGCGGGAGGCGGGCGGCGGCCAGGGGGGGAGCGGTGGGGGGGATTCCCCCCCGTTAGAGGGCGAGCGGCTGGCAGCCGTCGAGGCCCGCCTGGCGGGGTGGACCGCGCCCCGCCTGCGCCGGGTCATCAACGCTACCGGCGTCATCCTGCACACCAACCTGGGCCGCGCCCCCCTCTCGGCCGCTGCGGTGGCCGCCGTGCAGGAGGCGGCCGCCGGCTACGGCAACCTGGAGCTCGACCTCAAGACTGGGCGCCGGGGCGAGCGCGCCGCCCTGGTCTCCGAGCTGCTCTGCCGGCTGGCCGGCGCGGAGGCGGGGCTGGCGGTCAACAACAACGCAGCCGCGGTCCTGCTGGCGCTGGCGGCGCTGGCCAGGGGCCGCGAGGTGGTGGTCAGCCGGGGCCAGCTGGTGGAGATCGGCGGGTCCTTCCGGATGCCCGACGTGATGCGCCTCTCGGGTGCGCGGATGGTCGAGGTGGGCACCACCAACCGCACCCGCGCGGCCGACTACGAGGAGGCGGTCGGGCCCCGGACGGCCGCTCTCCTGCGCGTGCACACCTCCAACTTCCGGGTCACCGGCTTCACGGAGTCGGCCTCGCTGGAGGAGATGGCGGCGGTGGCCCGCCGGCACCAGCTGCTGCTGCTGGACGACCTCGGCAGCGGCGCCCTGGAGGCGGTTCAGGGGGGTAACGGCGGGGGAAGGGACCCGCGCAGCGGCTCGCCCGGCCGCCGCGATGGGGGGAGTCCCCCCCTATTCGACGAGCCTACCGTTGCCGAGTCGGTGCGCCTGGCGGACGTGGTCACCTTCTCCGGCGACAAGCTGCTGGGCGGCCCGCAGGCGGGGGTGGTCGTGGGCCGCGCCGAACCCGTCGCCCGGATGGCGAAGCACGCCCTGGCGCGGGCGGTGCGGGTCGACAAGCTGAGCCTGGCCGCCCTGGAGGCCACCCTCCGGCAGCGCCTCCTGGGCCACGCCGCCGACGTCCCGGTCGAGCGCATGCTGCTGATGGCCCCCAAGGAGATCCGCCGCCGCGCCGGTTTCTGGCTGGTGAAGCTGGCCGACCGCGGGGTTCCGACCCGGCTGCTGGAGGGCCAGTCGGCGGTGGGAGGCGGCTCCTTGCCCGGTCACGGCCTCCCGACCGTGCTGCTGGCTCTGGAGGGCCCGGCCTCGCGCCTGGCGGCGGCGCTGCGCGAGGGCGAGCCGCCGGTCGTGGCCCGGGTCGAGGCCGACCTCTGCTGCCTCGACCCGCGCACGGTGCTGAAGGGCGAGGACGAGACCCTGGTCGACGCCGTGGAGGCGGCCTACAAGACGGTCGTCGGTTAGGCGGTGAGCTACGTCGTCGGCACCGCCGGCCACATCGACCACGGCAAGTCCACCCTGATCCACGCGCTGACCGGCATCGACCCCGACCGCCTGGAGGAGGAAAAGCGCCGGGGCATGACCATCGACCTCGGCTTCGCGTACCTCACGCTGCCCAGCGGGCGGCTGGTCGGCATCGTCGACGTCCCCGGCCACGCCCGCTTCATCCGCAACATGCTGGCGGGCGTGCACGGGCTCGACGCCGTGCTGCTGGTGGTGGCGGCCGACGAGGGCGTCATGCCCCAGACGGTCGAGCACCTGGAGATCGTCGACCTGCTGCAGGTGGGTCGCGGGCTGGTCGCCCTGACCAAGGCCGACCTGGTGGAGGAGGACTGGCTGGAGCTGGTGACGGCGGAGGTGACCGAGGCGGTGGCCAGGACCTCGATCCGCGGCAGCCGGGTGCTGCCGGTCTCAGCGGTCACCGGCCAGGGCCTCGAGGAGCTGAAGGCGGAGCTCGACCGCCTGCTGGAGGCGACGCCCGAGCGCGCGGACCTCGGCCGCCCGCGGCTGCCCATCGACCGCGTCTTCACGATGAGCGGCTTCGGCACCGTCGTGACCGGCACGCTGGTGGACGGCTCGGTCCGGGTGGGGGAGGAGCTGGAGGTGGGCCCGTCGGGTCGCCGCGTGCGCGTCCGGGGCCTGCAGCAGCACAACCGCAAGGTGGAGCAGGCGCTGCCCGGAAGCCGGGTGGCCGCCAACCTGACCGGGATCGAGCGCGAGCAGCTGCGGCGCGGCGACGTCCTCTCCCGCGCGGGCACGCTCAGCGCCACCCGCCGCGTGGACGCCTCGGTGCGTGTGCTGGCCGGCGCTCCGCGACCGCTCCGG
>DATGVT010000041.1:0-16194 GCA_035300005.1 Candidatus Acidiferrales bacterium | reverse complement strand
CGCTCGTCGTAGAGCTTGGCCGGGCGCACGTTGGCGTACAGGTCGAGCTCAAAGCGGACGCGGAGCAGGACCCCGGCCGCATAGGGTTCCGACACCCGAGGGTCCCCAATCGCTCCAAAAAGGATGGCGTCGGCCTTCTGCAGCTCCTGGAATACGCTCTCCGGCATCGCCGGGTCGCCCCGCAGGACCCGCTCGGCACCGACCTCGAACTCCTCGAACACGAGCTGCGCGCCCGAGGCCCGCAGAACCTTGACCGCCTCGGGGACGACCTCGCGTCCGGCACCGTCGCCCGGCACCACCGCGATACGGTGGGTCAAGCCGGAGCGCGCTCTGGCGCTCGAGACTCCCGGAACTTGAAGCGCTGGATCTTGCCGGTCGCGGTCTTCGGCAGCGCTTCCACGAAGTGGAAGTCGCGCGGGCACTTGAAGTGGGCCAGCCGCTCGCGCACGTGCGCCCGCAGCGCCTCCTCCAGCTCGGGGCCGGCGACGCGGCCGGGCTGCAAGACCACGAACGCCTCCGCGTGCACCAGCTGGTTCTCGTCGGCAATTCCGACCACGGCACACTCCAGCACCGCGTCATGCGCGTTGACGACGGTCTCCACCTCGATCGGGCTGACCCAGATGCCGCTCACCTTGAGCATGTCGTCGGCCCGGCCCTTGTAATGGAGGTAGCCGTCCGGATCGCGCAGGTACTGGTCGCCGGTGTTGATCCAGTCGCCGAGGATCGTCTTCTTCGTGCGCTCGTGCTTGTTCCAGTAGAAGGCGCAGATGCTGTCGCCCTTGACCAGCAGCGTGCCGACCTCGCCGTCCGGCACCAGGGCGCCTTCGCTGTCCACGACCTTGACCTCGTAGCCGGGCACCACGGTGCCGCTGCTGTCCGGCCGGACCTGGCCGGGTCGGTTGGAAACGAAGATGTGGCAGATCTCGGTGGTGCCGATGCCGTCCAGGATCTCCTTGCCGGTCTTGGCCCGCCAGCGCTCCAGCAGCGACCCCGCGAGCGGCTCGCCCGCGCTGACGCAGATCCGGACGGAGCTGAAGTCGGCCTGGCTCCAGACCTCGGGGTCGGCGGCCAGGGTGTTCGCGTAGCTGGTGGGGACGGCGAAATAGAGCGTGGGCCGGAAGCGGCGGACCACGTCGATGACGGTCGCCGGCGCGGGCGGCCCCGGCAGCAGCACCGCGGTGGCGCCGGCCGCGAACGGGAAGTAGAGCGCGTTGCCGAGGCCGTACGCGAAGTAGAGCTTGGCGACCGAGAAGCAGACGTCGCTCTCGCCGATGCCGAGGACGCCCTTGGCGTAGAGCTCGGTGCAGATCCGCATGTCGTGCTGCAGGTGGACCACGCCCTTGGGGAAGCCGGTGGTGCCCGAGCTGTACTGCCAGAAGGCCATGTCGTCCCGGCCGGTGTCGGCCGGGCTCAGCCGGTCGGCGGCGGCGGCCGTGATCTCCGCGTAGCCCAGCTCGCCCGGTCCGGCTTCGCCCACCACGATCAGATGCTTCAGATGCTTCAGCTCGCCTCGGACCGGGCGGAAGAGGTCGGCCAGCGGCGCGCTGACGACCGCGGCCTTGGCCCGGCTGTCGTTCAGGAAGTAGGCGTAGTCCTGGGACTTGAGGTTGGTGTTGACCGGGATCGGGATGGAGCCGATCTTGAGGGCCCCGAAAAAGGTGGCCGGAAACTCGGGTGTGTCCAGCAGCGCCAGCAGGACCCGGTTCTCCTGCTCGATCCCCAGCTCGCGGAGCGCGTTGCCCGCGCGGTTGGCCTGCGCGGCCACCTGGGCGTAGGTCAGGTCGCCGGCGTCCGTGCGCAGGGCGACCTTGCCACCCCTCCCCGCCTCCAGGTTGGAGTCCAGGAAGTCGGTGGCGGCGTTGTAGCGGTCGGGAAGGTCGAGCTGCGGGCCCATCCCGCCCTGAGTCTAGTTCGGTGCGAGCGTGCTGCCCAGCAGGATGCCGTTGGCCCAGTAGGCGCCGGTGGGGCCGGCCGGCAGCAGGTCCCAGGTGGCGTCGCCGCCGAACGGTAGCGGCCGGGCCGCCAGGACTCGAGCTCCGTCCAGGACGTCACCGGGCCGCAGGTCGCCGACCCGGCGGCCGTCGGCGGTCGGGTGCCCGGCCGAGACCGCCAGCCGGCGGCCGTCGTCCAGGGCCAGGCTGATGATCAGCTGGCCGGGCCCGGCCGGACGGCTGGCCACCTCGAGCACCGGCGCCGCCACCCGCCGGCCGCGGCTGTCGGCGGTCCAGACCAGCCGGCCGGGACGCAGCTCGCTGACCGGCACCTCTCCGGCCGGGGTCGCGATCCGGGCCGAGCCGTCCAGGCAGATGGGGCAGGGCGGGGGCCGGCCGGCGCTCTGGGAGACGATCTTGATGCTGCCGAAGTGATCGATCGTGCCCACCACGTGAGCGAGGGAGTTGCCCTTGCCGGCCGTGTAGTCGAAGTCGTAGACCTGGCCGTCAGCCTTGAGAGGGACCGCCTGCAACTGCTTCCAGTCCACGTAGACGGCCAGCACCTGGTCGTGGGTCAGCTGGCCGAGCAGGTAGCCGTGATGGCTGACGATGTCCTTGAAGAACTGCGTGTTGCCCTCGCGCTGAACGAAGGCGTCCAGCTCCTGCTGGGTGATCGGATGGCCGACGGGGTACTCGTCCCGGTCGCAGTAGACCGGCGCGCCGACCTGGGCGATGAGCCGGTACCGGAGCTCGACCTCGTTGAGGGGGAAGCCAGGGGGCTGGATCTGCCCCGACCCGCAGGCGGCCAGCAGGAGAGCGGCCAGAAGGAACCAGAGCTGCTTCACACCTGAACAAACGCCCGAAGCGCCCGGAGGTAGCGTGCAGCCAGGAATCAGACCGCCAGCAGCGAGGCGAAGTCGGCCCGCCGGATCCCGGCCACGAAGCCGGCGTGGGCGCTCGGCTCCAGGTCCACGGCTTGCTCGTAGACGAAGGCGTACACGTTCTCCAGGGTCCACTCGCCGTAACCGCGGATGGCGAGCGAGTGCCGCATCTCCTGGTCGCGCTCGCCCTCCCCGAAGAGGTCCCGCGCCCGGGCGTAGAGGGCCTTCAGGATCTCGAGCTGCATGCCCAGCTCGGCGATGGTCCTGGCGTCGCCCTCCTCCTCGACCAGGGCGTCGATCTGGGCCTCGAGCTCCCGGATCTCCTTCTGGTAGTCGTCCATGGCGACACCCTCCTCGGAGCCGAGCTTACGCCCGGCCGGTGTCAGCGCAGAAGCGAGTGGGCGGCCACGGCGGGCGCGGCCAGGATCGCGATGATGTTGACGACCTTGATCATGGGGTTCACCGCCGGTCCGGCGGTGTCCTTGTTGGGGTCGCCGACCGTGTCGCCGGTGACCGCCGCCTTGTGGGCCTCCGAGCCCTTGCCGCCCAGGTGGCCCTCCTCGATGTACTTCTTGGCGTTGTCCCAGGCGGCGCCGCCGCTGGTCATCTGGAGGGCGACGAAGAGCCCGGTCACGATCGCGCCCACCAGCATCCCGCCCAGCGCTTTGGGGCCGAGGATGAAGCCGACCAGGAGCGGCGCCAGCACCGGGATCAGGCCGGGGACGACCATCTCCCGCTGGGCGGCCGCGGTCACGATCCGGACGGCGGTGCCGTACTCGGGGCGGGCGGTGCCCTGCATGATCCCCGGGATCTCGCGGAACTGCCGGCGGACCTCCTCGACCACCAGCCCCCCCGCCCGGCCCACGGCCAGCATGGCCAGCGACCCGAATAGGAAGGGCAGGATGCCGCCCAGGAACAGCCCGACGATGACGAGCGGGTCGCTGAGGTCAAAGCTGAACTTGCCCGGCAGCTCCTGCACGTAGGAGGAGAAGAGCACCAGGGCCGCCAGCCCGGCGGAGCCGATCGCGTAGCCCTTGGTGACGGCCTTGGTGGTGTTGCCGACCGCGTCCAGCGGGTCAGTGACCTGGCGAACCGACTCCGGCAGGTCGGCCATCTCGGCGATGCCGCCGGCGTTGTCGGTGATGGGCCCGTAGCTGTCGATGGCGACGATGATTCCGGTCATCGAGAGCATCGCCGTGGCGGCGATGGCGATGCCGTAAAGGCCGCCCAGGTAGTAGCTGACGACGATCCCGGCGCCGATCGTGATCACGGGTAGCGCGGTTGCCAGCATGCCGATCGCCTGGCCGGCGATGATGTTGGTCGCGTGCCCGGTCACCGACGCCCGCGCGATGATCAGCACCGGCCGGTAGCGGGCCTCGGTGAAGTACTCGGTGATGGCCACGATCAGCACGGTGATGAGGATGCCCACCACGCCCGCCCAGAAGAGGTTGCCGGGATCGGAGACGAACCTGTTCGCCTTGAGGAAGCCGCTGCCGACCATGTACTGCGTCAGAGCGTAGAAGCCGGCGAGCGAGATCGCGACCGCGACCAGGAGGCCGGCGTACAGGGCGCCCATGATCCAGGCCGGGTTGAAGACCCGGACGAAGAAGGTGCCCACGATCGAGCCCACGATCGAGATCGCGCCCAGCAGGAGCGGGTAGACCACCCAGCCGGTCTGGTCCTTGAACAGCAGCGAGCCCAGCAGCATGGCCGCGATCATGGTCACGGCGTAGGTCTCGAAGAGGTCGGCCGCCATGCCCGCGCAGTCGCCCACGTTGTCGCCCACGTTGTCGGCGATCACGGCCGGGTTGCGGGGGTCGTCCTCCGGGATGCCGGCCTCCACCTTGCCCACCAGGTCGGCCCCGACGTCGGCCGCCTTGGTGTAGATGCCGCCGCCCAGGCGGGCGAAGACCGAGACCAGGCTGGCGCCGAACCCCAGGCCCACCAGCGCCGCCGGGTTGCGGAAGATCCAGTAGGAGACGGCGACCCCGAAGAGGCCCAGTCCGACCACCATCAGCCCGGTCACCGCGCCGCCCCGGAAGGCGACCTGCAGGGCGGCGTTGAGGCCGCCGCGGGCGGCCTCCGCGGTGCGCAGGTTGGCGCGCACGCTGATGTTCATGCCGATGTAGCCGGCGGCGGCCGAGAGCACGGCGCCGACCACGTAGAGGCCGCCGGTCAGCGGCCCCAGCGCCACCCCGAGGATGATCGCGATCAGGACCCCGATCACGGCGATCACCGTGTACTGGCGGTTGAGGTAGGCCGAGGCGCCCTCCTGGATGGCGGCCGCGATCTCCTGCATGCGCTGGTTGCCGGGTGAGCGCCTGAGCACGACCCAGATCAGGACCAGAGCGTAGGCCACGGCGGCGACGCCACCCGCGACCGCCGGCCAGACCGCGTTGTCGTCCATTCCGCGCGCTACCTCATGATCACGTGGAGGGGCTCGGCGACGGCGACGCCCGGACCGGAGCTTCGTCCAGGGTGCGCTGGAAGCGGTCGACCTCGACGCCGGAGATCACGTACACCCTGCTGTCGCCCGCCCTCTGCGCGAAGTAGCCGGAGGCGTCAAAGGTCTGGTCGCCGACCGATAGCGTATATGAACCGCCGTTCGTGACGCGGCACGTCAAGACCAGGCGCGGGGTCACCAGCCCGTAGGCGGCGAGCGGCTGTGGGCGGTCGAGCGTGTTCATGACGCGGGTCGCCCTGATCGCGTCCAGCAGGAACTGGACTGTGACCGGCTCGGCGGGCGCGGCCACCGGCCGGGTGACCCGCCAGGGATCCCCGGCCCGCGGGCGCTCGAGCTCCGTCTCCTTGCCCTGGCCGCGTACGTCGACGTAGAGCGAGTTGAACTGGTCGCAGGGGATCAGCGGGGGCTTGCCGGCGACGGGCCTGGGCTGTGAGAGATAGAGGAAGACCGCCAGCCCGACCAGCACGGCCAGCAGCGCCAGGGCGGCCTTCCAGTTGATCAGGGCTGGATCAGGCCGCGCGTCAGCCGGCGCCGCCACCAGACCAGCAGGCCGCCGATCACCACCAGGCCGGGCAGCCCGAACACGGTCACAAAAGCGTTCACGCTCACGTCCTGCTGGGTGAGGGCGAGCGGCAGGTTTCGCCCTGGCTTGGGCGGGATCTCGATCAGGCTCTCCTGCTCGGCCAGCCAGTCCAGGGAGAAGAGCACCAGCTGCAGGTTGCCGTCGGCCGAGGTGGGCGGCAGGGTCCGGTTCTCGGCGAAGCCGCCAGTACCCACCAGCACCAGGCGCGCCCGCCGGCTGCCGGTCTGCTGCTCCAGGGTCTCCATCAGGGTGAACGGCCCGGCCTTGTCGCCCGCCTGCTTCTCCAACCGCTGCCGCGGCTGCTGGATCTCGTAGGAGTTGTCCGAGGTGACGGCGATCGGGATCACCGTGTAGTCGGGGTTGGGCTGGCCGCCCAGGCTGGTCGTCTGCGGGAAGAAGGTGACGACCTGGGCCAACGTCCGCGTGATCGGCGAGCTGCCGTAGCTGAGCACGGCCGGGGTGGTGGGGTCGTCGCGCGCCGAATGGGCGGGGTCGAGCTCGATCACGAGGCCCCCGCTGTAGGTGGCCCCGACCGGCTTCAGGAGCTGGTTCAGGGACGCCGTGACGGGCGGGTCCACCCAGGGCTCGCTGACCAGCAGCAGCTTGCCGCCGGCGGCCAGGTACTCGTCGGCGGACCTGACGGCGGCGGCGCTGAGCGGCTTCTGGGGTCCTACGATGGCCACGACGTCGCAGTCGGCGGGGACCGGTGCGCCCTGGGCCAGCAGCAGGTCCTTCTCCTTGAAGTTGTTCTTCTGCAGCTGCTCGCCGACGCCTGAGTAGCCGAAGGACTGGTTGGTCTCCTTCAGGTCGCGCTCGCCCTCCCCGGCCGCCCAGCAGACCACCGGCGTGCGGTCGGACTCCAGCTTCAGGATGGCGGCGGTCACGTCCTGCTCGGTCTGGGTGGCCAGGGTCAGCAGCTGGGTCTTGCCCTTGTACTGCAGGACCAGGGTGGCCGGAATCCGGACGCCGAACTGGCGCACCTCCTGCAGGTCTCGGTCGTAGTCCTCCCAGCGCACCTTCACGCGCGGGCTCTCCACCGAGTAGAGGCTGAGCAGCGCGCTCGCGTCCCGCTGGTAGGACTGGTCCGCCGGCCGGTAGAAGCCGACCACGTTGAGGTCCGAGTCGAGAGAGCGCACCGCCTTGACGGAGAGGGGCGAGAGGGTGTTGATCCGCGCCTGGGTGATGTCGTAGGCCTGCGTGCCCTGGGCGGCGATCACGTTCAGCAGCACCAGGATCCCGAGCACGATCGCGGTCACCAGCACGGACAGGGTGCCGAAACGAGCCTCGCGGCTGCGGACCAGGTCGGTGACCGCGCTCGGGTCCAGGATCGCGTACCCGATCAGGAGGGCCACCCCGGCGATCATGGCGTAGGAGAGGCCTGAGCTCATCCGCCGCTCCAGCAACCAGATCCCGGCTCCGGCGAAGAGCAGGAGCACGCCGGCCACGGCGCAGAGGATCGCCAGGCGCCGCTCCAGGCGGACCATCACAGGGGGGTCCCCGTGAAATCGCGGAGGTGGGGCGCGGATTTCATGGGGTCCTTCCAGACGTCAGCGCCACTTGCGGGACTCCAGCACGCGGGTGGCCAGGAAGAGCGCGCCCACGGTAAGGGACAGGAAGTAGGCCACGTCCCTGAGGTGGATCTGGCCCAGCGTGAAGGACTGATAGCGGTTGAATCCCCCGATGTACTGGAAGAAGCGTGCGTAGGGCTCGGCCACCAGCACCGAGAGGCCCGAGCCCGCATACCAGACGAAGGTGATCAGGCCCATGCCGAGGAAGAAGGCGATGATCTGGCTGCGGGTCAGCGTCGAGCAGAGGAGGCCGATCGCGGTGGCGGCCGCCCCCACCAGGACCATGCCCACGTAGGTGCTGGCCAGGAGCCCGTAGTCCAGGCTGCCCACACGCAGGCTGTAGCCGGCCAGGTGGAAGGTGATCTTGGTGGGCACGTAGTAGGCGAGCAGCCCCACGTAGGCCAGGGTCAGGACGATCAAGCCGAGATAGAACAGGAAGGCGCCCAGCCACTTCCCGAGCACGGCCTCCCAGTCGCGCAGGGGCGCGGTCAGGAGGACCTCCAGCGTGCCCGTGGACCGCTCCTCGGCGAACAGCCGCATGGTCAGCAGCGGCACCAGGATCAAGAGCAGGAAGTTGTTGATGACGTTGAAGACCCCGTCCATGGTCGCCTGGGCCGCCGCCACCGCGCTCAGGAGGTAGCCGAAGACGGACACCAGCAGGAAGAAGATGCAGGCCACCACCCACCCGACCGGTGACACGAAGTAGGCGGCCAGCTCGCGGCGGGTGACCGCCGCCACGTTGAGCAGGCCGCTGCGCCAGAAGACCGCGTGGACCGTGTCCAGCGCGGAGCGCGGCTCGGCCGCGGGCTCGGGCGCCTCGACCGCCGGGGGCGGCGGCGGTTCGGGGGCCGGCGCCGGCGCCGCTCTCCGGCGGCGTTTCCTCTTTGGGGTCTCGGCCGCCGGCGCTTCGGTCAAGCCGCCCCCTCATCGGTGGTCAGCTCCAGGAAGATCTCCTCCAGGGAGAGCGTCCGGGAGCGGAGCTCCTTCAGGCCCAGCCTGGCCTTCACCACGGCCCGGGCCAGCTCTTCGCGAAGGTCGCTGTCATGGCTCAGCACCACCACCCGGCAGTCGCCGTCGCTCTGGGCCTTCATCTCCAGCGAGTCCACCCCGGCCACCGCCTTCAGGCGGCGCTGGATCAGGGCCGGGTCGCCGCGCACGATCATCTCCACCTCGACACCGCGTCCGCTGGACAGGCGCCGGCCCAGGTTCTCGGGCGTGTCGTCGGCGACCAGGCGGCCCCGGTTGATGATCAGCACCCGCTCGCAGGTGGCGCTGACCTCGGGTAGGACGTGGCTGGAGAGGACCACCGTGTGCTGGCGGCCGAGCCGGCGGATCAGCTCCCGGGTCTCGCGGGTCTGGTTGGGGTCCAGCCCGGCGGTGGGCTCGTCGAGGATGAGGACGTCGGGGTCGTGGAGCACCGCCTGGGCCAGGCCGACCCGCTGCCGGAGTCCCTTCGAGAGACGCCCGATGACGTCGTGGCGGCGCTCCTCGAGGCCGCAGACCTCGATCGCGTGGTCGATCCTGTGCCGCCGCCGCCCGGGCGGGATGCCGCGCAGCTTGCAGAGCAGCTGCAGGTAGCCGGTCACCCGCATCTCGTTGTAGAGCGGGGTCAGCTCGGGCATGTAGCCCACCCGGCGCCTGACCTCGAGCGAGTGGTCGAAGACGTCGAAGCCGGCGATCCGGGCCCGGCCTGCGCTGGCGCCCAGGTAGCCGGTCAGGATGCGCATGGTGGTGGTCTTGCCGGCGCCGTTGGGGCCGAGGAAGCCGAGGACCTGGCCACCGGGCACCTCGAAGGTCAGGTCCTGGATGGCGGGGCGGTCGTCGTAGTACTTGGTGAGGCCTTCGACCTCTATCAAAGCTCCGCCATTCTATGGACGCGGGTTGTAGCCTCGTCGCGTGGCTTCGAGCATCATCGCGATCGGCGACGAGCTGCTGGCCGGCTTCACGCTGGACACCAACTCACACTGGCTGGCCGAGCGGCTGCGGCTGCTCGGCTACCCGCTCAAGAGGATGACCACCGTGCGCGACCGCCCGGCCGAAATCGTGGAGGCGGTGCGCCGGGACCTGGCCGACCCCGACCTCGAGGTGGTGCTCTGCTGCGGGGGGCTGGGGCCGACCCCCGACGACCGTACCTTCGCCGCGGTCGCGGCTGCGCTCGGCCGCGAGGTCGTGATCTGGGAGGAGACGCGGGCCCGCATCGAGCGCCGCGTGCGCCGGATGCACGAGGTGGGGCTGCTGGAGTCGCCGGAGGTGACGGAGGCCAACCTGCGGATGGCACGCATCCCGGCCGGCCCGACCCACGTCTTCCGGAACCGGCGGGGCATGGCCCCGGCGGTCCTGTACGAGGTCGAGGGCAGGCGCCTCCTGCTGCTGCCGGGGGTGCCGCTGGAGCTGAAGGGCATCTTCACCGAGGAGCTGGAGCCAGAGTTCCTGGCCGGCCGGACGGGGGCGGCCGTGCGTGAGCTCCGGTTCAACTTCGCGGTCGAGGCGCGCTTCTACCCGGTCATGCGGGAGCTGGAGGAGTCGCACCCCGACGTGTCGGTCGGCAGCTATCCCAACTTCGAGACCAAGGAGCTGGTCATCCGCTGCCTGGGGGACGACCCCAAGCGCGTGGAAGAGGTGATCGAGCTGGTCCGCCGGCGCGTGGAGGCGCTGGGGATGACCGCCCAGGGGTAGTCGGTATCAGCGAGGAGTGAAGGGGGCTGAGGAGATGTTGAGGACCGCGTTCACGGAGCTGGTCGGCGTCGAGGCTCCGATCCAGCTGGCGGGCATGGGCACGGTGGGTGGCCCCGAGCTGGCGGCCGCGGTCTCGGAGGCGGGCGGCCTCGGGATCAACACGGTCGCCGGGCTGACTCCGGACCAGGTGGAGGAGCGCCTGGACCTGATCCGGGGCCGGACCCGGAAGCCCTTCGGCCTCAACTTCCTGATCCCGGTGTTGGACCGGGAGGCGGTTGCGCTCGCCGCCCGGGCGTGCCGGGTCGTCGACTTCTTCTGGGGCGACCCGGACCCGGAGCTGGTGGGGATCGCGCACGAGGGCGGCGCCCTGGCCAGCTGGCAGGTGGGTTCGCTGGGTGAGGCGGTCGCCGCCGAGGAAGCGGGCTGCGACTTCATCATCGCCCAGGGCATCGAGGCCGGCGGCCACATCCGCGGCCAGCTGGGCGTTCTCCAGCTGCTCTCGCAGGTGGTGGAGGCGGTGAAGGTCCCGGTGCTGGCCGCGGGTGGGATCGGCAACGCCCGCGCCCTGGCCGGAGTGATCGCCGCCGGCGGGGCCGGGGCGCGGATGGGCACGCGCTTCCTGGCCGCGGAGGAGACCAACGCCCACCCCGAGTACGTCAAAGCCCTGATCGAGGCGCGGGCCGAGGACAGCGTGCGGACCAGCCAGTTCCACGTCAACTGCCCCCTCTGCCCTTCCACGCATGGTGTGCTGCGCTCGGCCGTGGAGGCGGCTGAGGCTCTGAAGCAGGAAACCGCCGGGGAGTGGACCGGAGTGCGGCCGATCCCGCGCTTCGCCGGAGCGCCGCCCAACCGGATGTTCGTGGGCGCGATCGGGGCGATGGCCTGCTACGCGGGCCAGTCGGTGGGAGACGTCACGCGGGTGCAGCCGGCCGGCGAGATCGTGCGGGAGCTGGTCGCCGGAGCGGAGTCTGTGCTCCGCCTCGGCCAGGCGCAGATGCAGCCCACGCCGTAGCGCGCATTCGCGGGCGAACGCGCCCTATTCCGGCTCCCCAGTGCCGCACCCGACGGCGAACGCGCCCTATTCGGGAACCCTCAGCGGCCCTTGAACTCGGGCTCCTGCTTCGCCAGGAACGACATGATCCCGATCACGGCGTCCTCGGAGAGGCTGGCCCGGGCGAAGTTCCGCGCCTCCACCTCCAGGGCCTCCTCCAGGGGCAGGTCGAGTCCCCGGTTGACCGCGTCTTTGATCAAGCCCAGCGCGTAGGTGGCCGCCCTGGCCAGGCGCCCAGCCAGCTCCCTGACCGCTCCGTCCAGCTCCCCCCGCGCGACGGCCTGGTTGACCAGTCCCAACGCCTCGGCCTCCTTCGCCGACAGCCGCCGGCCCTCCAGCAGCAGCGGCAGCGCAGCCGCCTTGCCGATCAGCCGCGGCAGCCGCTGCGTCCCGCCGGCCCCGGGGATGAGTCCCAGCGGAGCCTCCGACTGCCCGATCTTCGAGCGCCCGTCCTCCACCATCAGCCGGTAGTCGCAGCACAGCGTGAGCTCGCAGCCGCCGCCCAACGCGTGGCCGTTGATCGCCGCGATGACGGGCTTGGGGCAGGCGGCGATGCGGTTGAAGCGGCCGCTCATCGCCAGGGTGGCCGCCGTGATCGCCTCCTCAGTGCGCTCCTGGGCGCCTGCCGTGGTCAGGTCGTAGCCCACGCTGAAGTACTTCTCGTACTCGCTGGCCAGCACCACCACGCGCACCGCAGGATCCGTACCCAGCGACTCGAAGGTGGCGCCCAGCTCCTCCATCAGGTCTTCGGCGATCGAGTTGTTCCCCTTGCGGTGCATCACCACCGTGGCCACCGCGCCGTCCCGCCTGACGTCGACCAGCTCGCCCATCAGGCGGTGAAGAGCGGGATGCCGCCCGCCACCTCCAGGGCGTGCCCGGTTATGTAGCCCGCCTCCTCGGAGCACAGGAAGGCGATGGCGTTGGCGATGTCCTCCGGCTGGCCGAAACGCTTGAAGACGGTGCGCGCCTTGAAGCGCTCGTAGATGGGGTTGGTCTCCGCCGCCGACTTGCCGGCCTCGCTCTCGATGATGCCCGGCACGATGGCGTTGGCGGTGATGTTGTAGCGGCCCCCTTCCAGGGCGCAGGTCCTGGCCAGGCCGATCACCGCCGCCTTGGTCGCCGAGTAGCTGGCCTGGCCGAACCCACCCAGGGTGCCGGCCACCGAAGACATGAAGATGATCCGGCCCCACTTCTGCTCCTGCATGTAGGGCCAGGCCTCCTTGGTGCAGTTGAAGGAGCCGGTCAGGTTGACCTTGACGTCGCGGTCCCACAGCTCGTAGGACTGCTTGGGGATGCTGGCGACGTGGTCCAGGGTGGCGGCGTTGTTGACCAGGATGTGGATGCCGCCGAACTCGGCGTTGACCTTCTTGAAGACCTCCCGGACCTGGTCGCGGTTGGTCACGTCCATCTTGATGGCGAGCGAGCGGCGGCCCAGCAAGCGGATCTCCTCCGCGGTCTGGTTGGAGTGGACCCAGCCCTGGGAGACGGCCACCTGCGCGAGCACGCTGCCGGCCGCCTCGGCGGTCTTCTGCAGGTCGGGATCGTCCTCGACCAGGATGTCGGTGATGACGACGTCGGCGCCGTGCTTCGCCAGCGTCAGGGCATCCATCCGGCCCAAGCCCCGTGAAGCCCCGGTCACGACGGCGACTTTCCCTTTCAGGTCGAACACTGCACCACCCCCTACATCAACTCTGCCATGGCCTTGGTCAGCACCGCGTCCCCAGCCTGGTTGCGAGCCTCCAGCCGGATCCGGCCGTGCTCGGGCTCCGAGGCGGAGAAGGTCACCGTGTCGCCCGGCCGGACCATGCCCGCGAAGCGGCAGCGCAGCGCCCGCAGCGGCTTCCCGCCGGCCGCCTCCTGGGCGACCCGGGCCAGCAAGCCCATCTGCAGCAGGCCGTGGGCTATGACCCCGGGCAGGCCCACCGAGCGCGCGAAGTCGGCGTCGAGGTGGATGGGGTTGCGGTCCCCCGACGCCTCCGCGTAGGCGGCGATCTGCTCGCGGGTGAAGGTCACCTCGCGCCGGCTCACGGACGGATCACGAACAGCGCCCGCGAGCGGCAGACAGGCCGGCCGGCAGAATCGCTGACGTCGGTCTCGAAACCCAGCATCCGGACCCCGCGCCGCTGGCTGTCGCTGGTCAGCCGCCCGACGGCGCGGACGGTCTCCCCCACCTCGGGATGGCGGTCCCACGCGAACTCCTGCTCGGCGTGGACCAGGCGCCCGAAGTCGACCGCGGCCTCCGGGTCCTCGAACAGCTGAGGGGCCGTGGTCCAGAGCGCGTAGACCGCGGCGTAGGTGGGCGGGACTCCGGCGGCGGGGTCGGCGCCCAGGACCCGCGCGAAGGCGGCCACCTGATCCCGCTCCAGGGTGAAGGAGACGGCGGGATAGGTTTTCAGGCCGGCCGCAGCCGCTGGCGGACGCGCTGCAGCAGCAGCGGGCGGAGGGCCTCCCAGACCTCGAGCACGTGGTCGCGGCTGCGCCGCGCCACGGGCGGCGGCGCGTAGGCCGCCACCGCGAAGCCGGCGGCCAGCTCCCGGGCCGGTCCCGCCGCCTCCGGGAACTCGCGCGCCAGCCGGCGGCCGAACTCGTGGGGAGTGTCGCCCGGCTGCTTCCTGACCCCGGCCAGCCGGGCCAGGAGGGCGGTCCGCTTCCAGACTCCGCCGGCCGTCTTCGGCCGCAGGTAGCGAGAGACGATCAGGTAGGTGGCGGCCGCCAGCAGGAGCAGGAAAGCGGCCATCACCGCCAGCGCTCCGGGGGCCAGCAGGCCGCCGCGCCCGAACGAGATGGGGCCGAAGTCGCCCTGCACCACGTCGCCCTTGTCGGGCTTCTTCGGGTTGGCGCTGTCCGGAGCGTCCGAGGTGTCACCGGCTCCGGCGGCGTCACAGGCCTCGACGTCGCGCGTGCAGATCGGCCTGCCCAGCGACCCTCGCGGGATCGGCAGGTAGGTACCGTCGTTGGTGGGCTCGAAGGGGATCCAGCCGTAGTGCGGGAAGTAGGCCTCGACCCAGGTGTGGCTGTCCGACTCCTTGACCACGAACTTGCCGACCTTGTCGTCGTAGGTGCCACCCCCGTAGCCCGTCACCAGACGGGTGGGGATGCCGAGCGAGCGCAGCATGTCGCCCATGGCCGTCGCGAAGTACTCGCAGTAACCCTCCTTGGAGGTGAACAGGAAGTACTCGAGCCGGTCGGCGCCGGTGGGCGACTCGGGCGGCGTCAGCGTGAAGCTGTACTGGGTCCGCAGGTAGGCCTCGATCAGGCTCGCCATGTCGTACGGATTGGTGGCGCCCGCGGTGACCTCCTGGGCGAGCCTCCTGATCCGGGCCATCGTCTGGGGTGAGCGATAGGACCCGGTCTGGCCGGGCAGGTTGAAGCTTCGGTACGGCCGCAGCCAGGCCGGGTAGTCGGTGCCGGCGGCCTGGAGCTCGGGCTCGGTGGCGGTCGAGTTGGTGACGACCACCCGGTACTGGCCGGCGCCCGAGTTGGGCCGCAGGCTGGAGATGCGGTCGGCGGTGAGGAGGGGCTCGCCCGGACCCGAGGGCACCGACTGCAGGAGGACCACGTCCCGGCTGATGCGGTAGAGAGCCCCGGGGGCGAAGATCAGGTCGGCGTTGTTCCGGGGCGGCCTGAGCATGGTGATGTCGACCGAGCTGGTCGCCTGGTCCAGATAGGTCTCCTGGTAGCCGGGGATGTCGTCCTTGCGGACAAAGTAGTGGTTGCCGTCGGGGACGTAACGCCACTCTGCCCCCGCCGTGCGCACCTCGTCCACGCCGCGGAAGTAGCGCGGTCCCGAGAACTGGCCCTCCAGCGCGTAGGTGAAGACGACCGCGCCCGTCTTGTGGAGGGATCCGCCCAGCGGCACGTCGGGGTTGAAGCCGACCGAGCTGCCGTCGCCTGGTCCCCGACCGAAGACCACCGGGTGGTTGAGCCGGGCCTGCAGGTCGGCCCAGTTCCGGAAGGCTCCGTTCTCGATGTCCACGCTGCGGTCGGTCGTCGTGAGCGGAGGCAGGAAGATCCCCAGGGCCACCAGGGCCGCGGTCACCACCACGCCCGCCTCCCAGAAGTCCCAGCGGGCGTCGCTGGAGAGCTTGAGGTGGGTCCGGGCGGCGCTGGTCAGCTGGCGGTGGTAGGTGGTCCAGAGCAGGAGCGCCAGGGTCAGGACCAGGAATGCGAGGGTGTAGCCGTTCTGGTCGGTCGGGTAGTTGAGGACGTTGGTGGCGAAGGCCGCCGCGCCCGGGACCAGCCCCAGCAGGGGCTGCCGCCAGCGGAGCACGCACCAGGAAAGCCAGCCGCCGACGACCCAGAAGAGCAGCGCCAGGAGGTACAGGTAGAAGATCGGATCGGCGGCCGCGTCGCCGGTCACCAGGCGCGCCCACCAGACGCGCGCCAGCCCGAAGCCGTGCGGGTCGGCTGGGTGGGCCGCGTTCAGGAAGGGGCTGGTCACGAGGTAGGCGGCGGCCGGGGCGGCGGCCAGCCCCAGCGCCAGCGCCAGCGGCCAGGGCACGACCCGGATCAGGGCCAGCAGACCCATCACCAGCGCCGCCAGAACCGCCACCTGGGTCAGCACGTCCGAGCCCGGGACCCACTGGGCGGCGACCGTCGAGTTGGCGATCGCAAGGACCAGCAGGATCACCAGCACCGCCGAGACGGTGGTGCCGGCAGGCAGCCTGGAGCGCAGCTGGCCGAAGGCCTCGCCCACCGCGTCGCCGTAGCCGGAGCCGGGTTCCCTAGACCAGACGGACCGCATCCCGCGTCCTCATCAGCCGGCTGAAGTCGTCGCCCTTGCGGACCACGTAGAGGTCCACGTCCTGGCCGAGGTCGAACCCGAGGGTGGCGTCGGGGCCGCCGAAGCTGGCCGGATCCAGGTAGAAGATGAGCAGCGAGGTGCCCCGGCCCCGCAGCGCCTGCAGCGTGCTGATCCACTCGTGGTCGCCGCTGGGGGTGATGACTGCAATCGCCCGCCGCGGCAGCCGGCGCACGCGGTCCCAGGTGATGGCCCTCGCCAGGGGCGCGGTGCCGTCGGCCTGCGCCATCGCCAGGTAG
>DATGVT010000040.1:0-4565 GCA_035300005.1 Candidatus Acidiferrales bacterium | reverse complement strand
ACCAGGCTGTGCACGTTGGAGGAGACGAAGTAGATGGGCGCCTCCTTGAGGCCCATCGTGTCCAGGCTCTGGTCGATGGGAGCCCACCAGCGGCTGGCCGCCCGCGCGTAGCCCATGTGGGTGCCGCCGATCATGCGCAGCCCGATGTGGCACTCGTCGTTGCGGACGGCGGCCAGGTTGCGCTCGAAGTCGTCGCCCCAAGCCTCCCGCAGGCGCAGCCAGTCGTCCTCGCTGGCCCCGGCCGCCTCCCGCGCCCGCTCGGATTCGAGGGGCAGGTCCCGGAGCGCGTGGTGCATCTTGTTCCACTCGATCTGGTAGGCGACCAGCGACGGCACCAGGTCGTCGATGTCAGAGCTGGAACCGATCAGCACGGCGAGGGTGTCCTCGCGGTCGTGGTACCAGCGCCGGCGGCGGGCTGGGGCCCGCACCAGGTGCCAGGTCAGGACGTCGGCGCCCAGCACGCTGCGGAAGCCGTAGGCGCTCTGGCCCAGGACCACGTGGCGGCAGCGGATGATCTCGTCGGGCAGCCGCCGTATCGAGTACAGGAAGGCGCCCATGTCGCTCTTGGGGTCGGCGGCCAGGGGGTGCAGCACCGACTCCATGCCGACGTGCGCATGGACCAGGGAGTCGAGCTTGATCTCGCCCGAGCTCTGCAGCATCGTCGTGTAGGTGCGGACGTAGAGCTCGACGGCGTGCTTGCCCGTCCACCCGGCCAGCCGTTCCATCTCCTGCGGAGTCTAGTGGGGCACCGACTTACAGATTGCTTGCAGCCCGCTGGCATCCCGGCGGCCGCCGGCCGGGTATTACAGGATGACCGCGGCGCGAAGGATTCCACCGGCTCGGGACGTTAAGCGTAGGTAGATCGCTTACCCCGGCCCGGCGGACCCGCCCTCCGCCGGAAACAAACGAGAGGGGAGTCGCATGGCTCCCCTCTCCTTATTGCGCGGTGGGATCAAAATCCCCACCGACAGGGCTCAATCCTCGGGCGGCGCCCCCAACCTCTTCATCAGCTCCTCCAGCAGCTGCCGGGTCTCCGGATCCGACATCACCCGCTGCTGCATCTCCTCGGCCGCCCGCCTCATCTCGGGGTCGTTCAGGAGTCGCTCCGCCATCTGCTGGAACCGCTCGCCCATGTCCTTCATGGCCGCCTCCTGCGCGACTTGGAGCAGGATCGGCTGGCTGGCGGCCGCGGCGACCGCCTCCGCCTGCGTGCGGACCATCTCCACGCCGCGGCAGCCCAGGCACTCGCCTCGCAGACCGCAGTGGCAGAGCTGCGGGCGGAGCCGGTCGAGAGCCTGGTGAAGCTCGGAGAGGTCGACCGGGCCCGCCATCAGTCGGTCTTCCGGTGCCGGTACATGGCCTCGATCTGCTCGGCGAAGTGCTCCTGCACCGCCCGCCGCTTCACGCTCAGCTTCAGCGACAGCTCGCCCCGGTCCTCCCGGAAGTCCTCCGGGAGCAGCGTGAAGTACTTGATCGTCTCCCAGCTGCCCAGCCCGGCGTTGACCCTGTCGACCGCGGCCTGGATGAGGGCGTTGACACGCTCGTCCGAGCAGAGCTGCTGCGGCTCACCGGCGACCTGCTTTCGCACCTGCTCCCAGTCGGGCACGATCAGAGCCACCACATAGGGGCGTCCTTCGCCGACCACGACCGCCCGCTCGATCAGGAGGTCCTGCTGCAGCTGGAACTCCAGCATCTGCGGCGCGATGTACTTGCCGCCCGCGGTCTTGAAGAGATCCTTCTTGCGGTCGGTGATGCGCAGGAAGCCGTCGGCGTCGATCTCGCCGATGTCGCCCGTGTAGAGCCAGCCGTCCTTGAGCACCTCAGCCGTGGCCTCCGGGTTGTGGTGGTAGCCGAGCATGTTGCCGGGACCACGGACCAGGATCTCCCCGTCCTCGGCGATCTTCAGCTCCACCCCCGGGAACGGCCTGCCCACGCTGCGGAAGCGGTGCGCGCGGGGCGTGTTGGAGGTGGCTCCGGAGCAGGTCTCGGTCATGCCCCAGCCCTGCAGGACGGACACCCCCATGGACCAGAAAAAGTCCTCCACGTCCTGGGCCAGGGCGGCGCCGCCGCTGACGAACATCCGCAGGCGGCCGCCGACCAGGCGCTCCCGCAGCGGCCCCAGCACGAGGCGCTCGGCCAGCCGGTGCTGCGCTCGCAGCAGCGGTCCGGGCTGCTCCGCGTGGGCGAAGCGGCTGCCGACCCCCATCGCCCAGCTGAACAGCGCGCGCCGGTGGATGGGAGCCGCGGCCACCTTCTCCATGACCGCGGCCTGCATCTTTTCGAACACCCGGGGCACGCTGGTCATCAGGGTCGGACGCACCTCCGTGATGTCGGCGGTGAGCCGGTCGATGCCGCGCGACAGGTAGGTCTGGCTGCCCATCAGCAGGCAGATGAAGAGGCTCGTGCGCTCGAAGACGTGCGACAGCGGCAGCCAGGAGAGCGCGAGGTCGCTCTCGCCCAGCGGAAAGACCTGGAGGACGGACCGGGCCGTGTCGACGAAGCTCCGGTGGGCCAGCTCCACCCCTTTCGGCTCCCCGGTGGTGCCCGAGGTGTAGATCACGGTGGCGACGTCGTCCGGGCGCAGCGCCCCCAGCCGGCGCTCGATCTCCTCCAGCTCCTCAGGCGCCGGCGGGGCGGCCAGCCACTGCTGCACCTCATGGTCGATCAGCACCACCGAGCGCAGCTTCCCGACCGGCGGCAGCTTGGCCGCCTGCCGCTCGTCGGAAGCCACTGCCAGCACGGCCTCCGAGTTGGCGGCGATGGTCTGCGCCATCGGCGCCGGCGAGTTGGGGTAGACGGGCACCGTGACCGCGCCGATCGATTGGATGGCGAGGTCCGCCAAGGGCCATTCCAGCCGGTTCTCGGAGATCAGGAGGACGTGGTCGCGCGGCCGCACCCCGGCCCTGAGCAGCCCAGCCGCCAGCGCCAGGACGAGCTGCTGGGTCTCGCTCCAGCTGTGCGGCCGCCAGCCGCTGCCGTCGTGGTGATGGAGCCAGGGCCGGTCGCCGTAGCGGGCGGCCTGGCGGAAGAAGACGCCGGCCGTCGTCCGCTCGGAGACTGCGGCCGGGTCGAGGCGGCCGCGCGCGGAGCGCGTCTTGGGCTTCGCCGCCATGGGTGGGTTCTAGCGGACCGCCTTGACCGTGAGCTGGAGAGTGCCCGCGGGCACGCTGACCGTCACCCGGTCGCCCTTGCGCTTGCCGACCAGCGCCCGGCCCACCGGCGACTCCACCGAGATGCGGCCTGCGGAAGGGTCGCTCTCCACAGCGCCCACCAGGTGGTAGGTGGAGAGGCTGCCGTCCGGCTCCTCGACCTCGATGGTGGAGCCCGGCTCGGCCACGCTGGTGTGGCGCTCCTGGATCAGCTGGGCGCGGCCGATCATCTCTTCCAGCTCGTAGATCTTGCTGTCCAACATGGCGACCTCTTCTTTCGCCTGCTCGTACTCGGGGTTGTCCTCGATGTCGCCCGGCTGGAAGGCCTCCTTGAGTCGGTCTCCGGACTCCAGCCGCCGCAGGCGGGCGGTCTGCAGCTCTTGCTTGAGTCGCTGCAGGCCCTCGGGTGTGAGCAGCACGGGTTCGCTCAGATCCATCTCCCAGCCCTGAGCCAATAATAACCGCATGCCTGAAGGGCGCCGGATCGAGGACGCCCTGCTCGTCGTGGACCCCCAGGTGGACTTCTGCCCGGGCGGCGCGCTGCCGGTCCCCGGGGGCGACCGGATCTTCCCGGCGGTCAACGAGGCCGCCCGCCGGTTGACCCTGGTCGTGGCCAGCCGTGACTGGCATCCGCCCGACCACGTCTCCTTCCAGCCGCAGGGTGGCCCCTGGCCGGTGCACTGCGTGCGTGGCACAAGGGGCGCCGAGTTCCACTCAGCGCTCGACGAGTCGCTGGTCCAGCACGTGGTCAGCAAGGCCACCGAGCCGGCCTCGGAGGCCTACTCCGCCTTTGCCGGCACCGGCCTTACCGGCTGGCTGCGGGACCGCGGCGTTCGGCGCCTGTACGTGGCCGGCCTGGCCACCGACTACTGCGTGCGCCAGTCGGTGCTGGACGCGCTGCAGGAGGGCTTCGAGGTGGTGGTGCTGGAAGACGCCATCGGCGCCGTCAACGTGAAGCCGGATGACGGCCGCCGGGCGCTGGCCGAGATGCGCGCCGCCGGCGCTCGGCTGGCGACCGCGGCCAGCGTCCCGGCATAGTGTCCTGTGCGGGAGGTTCGTTGAATAAGTCGCGACACCAGTGGCCGGTGCCAAGGCACGGGTGGCGCAAGGAGGAGCGCATCAGTAGATGCGTGACGAGGTTGCGCCGGGCCCCGTAACGCAGGCATCAGGGCCGCAGGCCCCCGGCCGCTGGGGGCGATGAATTATCAGCAGACTTCCCGGACGGGACACTAAAGGGGGAGGGTGATCGTCCCCTCCTGGTCGGTCCGCAGCGTGGTCGCCGGCAGCTCGCGCGCCAGCCGGCCGGAGCCGATCGAGGCCAGGAGCTTCTGCGGGAGTGCCCGGCGCAGCAGCTCCGGGGCCGGCGCGCTGCGGCCTCCCTGCGGCAGCAGCAGGTAGTCGCAGGTTCCCGAGAGC
>DATGVT010000039.1:0-4452 GCA_035300005.1 Candidatus Acidiferrales bacterium | reverse complement strand
GGACGGCCGCCGGATCATGGAGGACGGCCGAATCCTGGTCTAGCGGATCAGGGGGCGGCAGCCTCGGCTTCGGCTGCCCCTGCCTCCTCCGGCACCGGCGCCGGAGCCTGGCGCGCCTCTTTCTTGAGCGGGACCTCCTTCAGGAAGAGGGTGGCGATCAGGGCGACGCTGGAGATGGCCAGCGAGTACAGGAAGATGTCGTGCAGCGTCACGGCCAGCGCGGATCGCATCGCGTGCAGGATCGGAGCCGGCACCAGCGCGGCCTTGCTGGGGTCGAAGATGGACTGGGCGCTGCCGCCCTTGAAGCCGGCGAGCACGCGGGCAGGCAGGTGCAGGGAGGCCAGCTGGTCGTTGATCGCGCCCGGCAGCCGGTTGGCCAGGATGGAGCCCAGCACAGCGGTGCCCACGGTGCCGCCCACGTTTCGCCAGAACTGGACCTGGCTGGAGGCGACTCCGATGAAGCGGAAGGGCAGGGCCGCCTGGACCACGATCAGGGCCAGCGGGAAGGTGAGCCCGATCCCGAAACCGATGGTGACAATGGCGGCCGTGACGTACCAGCGCACGGTGTCGGCGGTGACCTGGGAGAGGAGGTAGAGGCCGACCATGACCAGCGCCACGCCGGCCGTGCCCAGGAATCTGTAGTAGCGGATCCGGTAGACCGCCTGGCCGGAGATGATGCTGGCCACGATCAGGCCCAGCATCATGGGCGTCATCAGCGTCCCCGAGTTGGTGGCCGAGACGCCCAGCACCCCCTGGAAGATGAGCGGCACGAAGATGATCGACCCGAACATGGCGAACGCGATGAAGAAGCCCATCACGGTGGAGACCGCGAAGGCGTTGTTCTTGAACAGCTCGAAGGGAACGATCGGCTCCTTGACCCGCCGCTCGATCAGGTAGAAGACGGCCAGCATGACGACGCCGAACGCGAGCAGGCCGCTGACCTGGGGCGAGGTCCAGGCATGGTCGCGGGTGATGGAGAGGCCGACCAGCAGCGGCACCAGGCCGACGGCCATGGTCACGGCCCCCAGGAAGTCGATGTCCCGCCAGGAGGCCTTGCTCCGGATCCAGGGCAGGCCGGCCACGATCAGCGCCAGGCCGATCAGGCCTACCGGCAGGTTGACGTAGAAGACCCAGCGCCAGCCCCAGTTGTCGGTGATGAAGCCGCCCGCGGTGGGGCCGACGATCGAGGCCAGGCCGAAGACGCCGCCGAATACGCCCTGGAAGCGGCCGATGCGCTCGGGCGGGAAGAGGTCGCGGATGACCGTGAAGACGGAGGCGAAGAGGAAGCCGCCGAAGACTCCCTGGAGGCCGCGGAAGCCGATCAGCTCGGCCATGTTCTGGCTGGCTCCGCAGAGCGCGGAGGCGGCCATGAAGCCGATCATCCCGGCCAGCACGAAGGGCTTGCGTCCGAAGAGGTCGCCCAGCTTGCCGGCCACCGGGACCAGGACCGTCGAGGAGACCAGGTAGGCGGTCGCCACCCAGGCGTAGTAGTCGAGTCCCTTCAGCTCGTCGACCACGCGAGGCATCGCGGTGCCCACGATCGTCTGGTCGAGGGCGGCCAGCAGCAGCGCCAGGGCGACACCCGAGGTCGCCACCACCAGGCGGGCGCCGGTGGGGGGGTGCGGGTTCATCGCTCGCCCTCCTTCTGGATGTTCTCCACCAGCCGCAGGCAGAGATGCCGCAGCTGGCCCAGCTCTTCTTTCGTGAAGCCGTTGGTGACCGGGATTTGACTCTCGAGCGCCTCCCGCCAGATGCCCTCGATCCGGGTCCGGCCGTTCGCGGTCAGCCGCGCGCGGACCGAGCGCCGGTCGTCGGGGTCGGGGATGCGCTCGACCAGGCCGTCGCGCTCCAGGTGGTCGATCAGCCCGGTGATGTTGCGGGGGCTGACGTCCAGGTTGTCGGCCAGGTCGCCCAGGGGCACCTCGCCCTGCCGCATCAGCCGGAAGAGGACCTGCAGCCGGCCCTCGCTCAGGCCGTGGCGGTCGGCCCAGCGCTCCATCGAGAGATGTATCAGCTTGCCCACGATGCGGACGGCGGCCAGCGCCTCGATGGCTGCGATGTCACCGCGGGTCGAGGCCATCAGCTGGCGGACACGAGGGTCGAACAGGCGCCCGGAGGGGTCGCAGGCGAGCTCCCGCCGGAACCTGGTGGCGGCGGGCTGGTTCAATTTGGGCACATTCATAGTGAAGTGCTTCATTATTACCGGCTTCAGGAACGGAAGTCAAGCTATCCTGCGGCCCGATGTTCGTGGCCGTCGGCGAGTTGATCCTGGACGTCACCATCGCGCCCGAGGGCCAGCTCCGGCTCGACGACGACAGCCCCGCCAGCATCCATCTCCGCGGCGGCGGGCAGGCGGCCAACTTCTGCGCCTGGGCGGTCGCCCTGGGCGAGCGGGCGCGGTTGGTGACGCGGGTCGGCGACGACGAGAGCGGCCGCCGGCTGGTGGCCGAGATCGAGGCCGGCGGGGTGGACGTCCGCGCTGTGGTCGGCCCCGAGCCGACCGGCGCCATCGCCGTGCTGGTCGGCCCCCGCGGCGAGCGCACCTTCGCCACCCAGCGCGGGGCCAGCACGCGGCTGCGGCCCGAGGACCTGCGGGAGGAGTGGTTCGAAGGCGCCCGGCTCCTGCACCTGCCCGCCTACTCGCTGTTCGTCGACCCGCTGGCGCAGGCCAGCCGGCGGGCGGCGGAGCTGGTCCGCCGGCAGGGCGGCATCCTCTCGGTCGACCTCTCCTCGGCGGCCGGGATCCAGGAGTACGGCGCTCCGCGCATGGCCTACGACCTGGCCGTGCTGCGGCCGGAGCTGCTGTTCGCCAATCAGGCGGAGGCCTCGACCCTCGGCCTCCCGCTGGAGGGGCTGGCCAAGGTGCCGGTCGTGAAGCTGGGCGCCCAGGGCTGCATGGTCTTCGGCCGCCGAGTGCCGGCCCCGTTGGTCGAGGAGGTGGACGGGACCGGCGCCGGCGACGCCTTCGCCGCCACCTTCTGCGCGGCCTACCTGGACGGCGCCACCCCGCTGGAGGCGGCCGGCCGGGCGGTGGTGGTGGCGGCGGTCGCCGTCACCCGCTTCGGAGCCCGGCCCTGAGCGGCTACGTCCGGCTGGCGGCGGAGGTGGCGGCCGAGCTGCAGCGGGGCGGGGCGGTGGTGGCGCTGGAGACCTCGATCGTGGCGCAGGGGCTGCCGAAGCCGCACAACCTCCGCGCCGCGGTCGGTTCCGATGAGGCCGTGCGCAAGGCGGGCGCGGTGCCGGCCGCGGTGGCGGTGCTGGAGGGCCAGCTGCGGATCGGGCTGCTGCCCGAGGAGCTGGAGGCGCTGGCTGCGGGCGGGGCGGAGAAGGTCAGCTCCCGCGACCTGGGGCCGGCCCTGGCCCGCGGGATCGCCGGCGCCACCACGGTGGCCGCCACCGCTCGGGCCGCCGATCTGGCCGGGATCCGCTTCCTGGCCACCGGCGGCATCGGCGGCGTGCACCGCGGCCACCCCGACGACCAGTCGGCCGACCTGGAGGAGCTGGCCCGCTCCCGGGTGGCGGTCTTCTGCGCGGGCGCCAAGCTGGTGCTGGACCTGGGGCAGACGCTGGAGCGGCTGGAGAGCCTCTCGGTGCCGGTGATCGGCTACGGCTGCGACGAGTTCCCGGCTTTCTACCTCGCCCGCAGCGGCCTCCCCCTGCGCGCGCGCGCCGACTCGCCGGAGGAGCTGAACGCGATGCTCGGCGCGGCCTGGGCGACGGGCTCGCGGGGCGTGGTGGTGGCGATCCCGCCGCCCGAGGAGCTGAAGGGGGCCGAGCGGCTGGTCCGCCAGGCCGTGAAAGAGGTGGGCGAGGCCGGCGGGCCGGAGCTCACGCCCCGGCTGCTGGCCTGGATCGCGCAGATGTCGCGCGGCCGGTCGCTCGAGGTCAACGTCAGGCTGGCGGTGAACAACGCCTCCGTCGCCGGCCGCTGCGCGGCCGCCTGGGCCCGGCCTCAGCCTTGATCGCCGACGCCCACCTGGACATCGCCTGGAACGCGATCTCGGCCGGCCGGGGCTTCCTCTCCGACCCCGCGCCCGGCTACCTGGTCAGCCACTCTTCCCTGGCCCGCGCCGGGGTGGGCCTGGTCTGCGCCACGCTGTACTGCGCCCCGGCCCGAGCCCGCCGCTCGATGCGTACCCGCTTCACGTACGGCACGCCGCACGAGGCCCACCTGATGGCGACCGCCCAGCTCAACTACTACCGCGCCTGCGGCCTGCCGCTGCTCCGGACCCGGGCCGAGCTCGAGCAGTACGCACGCACCTGGCGGCGCGGCTCCCTGGCCGCGATCCTGCTGATGGAGGGCGCCGACCCGGTCGAGGATCCCTCCCAGCTGGGCGCCTGGGCCGACGCCGGGGTCCGGATCATCGGGCCGGCCTGGGGACGGACGCGCTACGCCGGCGGCACCCACGCGCCCGGCGGGCTGACCGAGCTCGGGTTCCGGCTGCTGCGGGC
>DATGVT010000038.1:0-1747 GCA_035300005.1 Candidatus Acidiferrales bacterium | reverse complement strand
GCTCTCGGGGCAACCCAATGCCGGCCTGCCGACCCGGGTGGAGGGCCGCTTCTTCTACTTCGCCAGTCCCGACTATTTCGCCGACTACGCCGCCCGCGCCGCCGCCCTGGGGGTGGCGTACATCGGCGGCTGCTGCGGCACCACCCCGGCCCACATCGCCGCCATGCGGGCCGCCCTCAGCCCCAAGACCATGACCCACCCGGGGCGGCCGGTGCGCGCCGAGCCGGCCATCCCGCTCGACCTGTCCCCCACCGAGGACCTGCCGCCGACCCCTTTCGGCCAGCGCCTGCAGCAGCGGCGCTTCGTGATCAGCGTCGAGATCGACCCGCCGCGCGGCCTCAACCCGGCCAAGTGCATCGCCGGGGCGGAGCTGGTCAAAGACGCCGGCGCCGACGCGGTCAACATCGGCGACAGCCCCATGGCCCGGGTGCGCATGAGCGCCCTGGCGCTGGCGCTGATGATCCGGCAGCAGGTGGGCATCGACACCATCATCCATTTCACCAGCCGGGACAAGAACCTGATGGCGTTGCAGGCCGAGCTGATCGGGGCCCACGCAATGGGGGTGCGCAACATCATCGCCCTCACCGGTGACCCGCCCCGGATCGGCGACTACCCATCGGCCACCGGGGTGTGGGATGTCGACTCGATCGGGCTGATCAAGATCCTGAGCCGCCTCAACGAGGGCTACGACTGGCTGGGCACCTCCATCGGCAAGCCGGCGGCCTTCACCATCGCCTGCGCCGTCAACCCATCGGCCGAAGACCTGGAGATCGAGCTGGACCGGTTCCGGCAGAAGATCGAGGCCGGGGCCCACGTCGCCATGTCGCAGCCGCTCTACGACCGAAAGACCCTGGAGCGGTTCTTCCAGCGCACCGGCCCCCTGCCCATCCCCTTCCTGCTCGGCGTCCTGCCCCTGCAGAGCTCGCGCCACGCCGAGTTCATGCACAACGAGGTGCCCGGCATCGTGGTCCCCCAGGCGCTCCGGGACCGGATGCGCAAGGCAGGCGAGAATGGCATCCAGGAAGGGCTGGCCCAGTCGCGCGAGCTGCTGGAGGAAACCCGGGAGCTGGTGCAGGGCGTGTACCTGATGCCCTCCTTCGGTCGCTACGAAATGGTGGGACAGCTGGTCAGCTGGCTGCGGGAGACCGTGAAGGCCCCCACGGGCTGATCGCAAAGTTCGTCCACTCGCCGGGTTATTCGCCTATGCGCTCTCCGGCGCGTCCGACGCCGCAGGTCCTGATCCTCTTCATCGCTGCCGCCCTGGCGCTGAACCAGGTACGGGCCACCGCGGCGACCTGGGGAACCTTCATCCTGCATCATCCGGGATTCTCCGACTTCAGCTCCTCCTTCTACCTCATGGCGCGCGTGGGCCTGCACCTGGGATGGAGCCGGCTCTACGACCTGGGAGCCCAGCGCCAGGAATGGCTGGCGCTCGGCGGTCCCGCCGCGATGCCCTGGTTCCCGACTCTCCTGGCGCCGCCGGTGGCGTGGCTGGCGGCGCCGTTCGCCCTGCTCCCGCTGCCGGTGGCGCTGGCCTGCTGGACGGCACTGCTGGTCGGCCTGCTGTTCCTGGGTTGCCACCTGGTCGCCCTGGGACGCACCCGACTGGCGCGCTGGACCGCCGTGTCCGCCGCGCTGGCGCTCTTCCCGGTGCTCTTCGCGGTGGTGCTGGGTGACGTGTTGATCGTCGAGCTGGTTGCCGTCGCGGCGGCCTGGTGGTTTCTGCGACAGCGACGGGAGGTCGTCG
>DATGVT010000037.1:0-17088 GCA_035300005.1 Candidatus Acidiferrales bacterium | reverse complement strand
CCCCGCAGCCGCGATCAAATGGCGGCGGCAGGGTCCGAATTCTGGAGTCCGCGCCTGCCTGAGGCCGACGGCGGTAACGGGTAACGTTCCTTTCATGCCCGACGCCGAAGTCATCGTGGCCGGGGCCGGCCCGGCCGGCCTGGCCGCCGCCGCCGAAGCACACCGCCGCGGCCTGCTGGTCGAGGTCCTGGAGGCGGCTCCCTCGGTCGGCGCCAGCTGGCGCCGGCACTACGACCGGCTTCACCTGGGCTCGGAGGTGAACTGCGGCGCCGGGCGGGGCGGCCAGGCCGTGCCCGCCTGACGGCGTGGCCGACGCCATCAGCGCCCAGCGCCTGACCAAGGTCTACCGGGGAGGCAAGGGCGTCTTCGAGCTCGACTTCCGGGTGGCGGCCGGCGAGATCTTCGGATTCCTCGGCCCCAACGGGGCCGGCAAGACGACCACCATCAGGGTGATCCTCGGGCTGCTCAGGCCGTCCTCCGGGAGCCTGAGCGTGTTCGGGCGCGACTGCTGGCGGGAGTCGACGGCAGCCCGGGCGGAGATCGGATTCGTCCCCGGTGACCCCCGCCTCTATGAGCGCATGTCCGGTGGCCACTTCCTTGAGTTTCTGGCCGGCTTCCGGGCTCCGGGCACGCTGGCCCGCGCGCGCCGGCTCGCCCTTCAGTTCGACCTCGACCTGAAGCCCCGGATCCGCCACCTCTCGCGCGGCAACCGGCAGAAGCTGCTGCTGGTGCAGGCGCTGATGCACGACCCGCCGCTCCTGGTCCTCGACGAACCGACCGGCGGGCTCGACCCGCTCGGCCAGGCGGCTTTCCTGGAGCTGCTCAGGGACGAACGGTCGCGCGGGAAGACGGTGTTCCTGTCCTCGCACTTCCTGCCCGAGGTCGAACGGGTGGCCGACCGGGTGGCTGTCATCCGCGACGGCAGGCTGGTCGCGGTCGAGGAAGTCGAGAAGCTGGCCGCGCTGCGGGAGAGGAAGATGGAGCTGACCCTCGGCCGGCCGCTGGACGGGACGTTTTTCAGCGGCTTGCCGGGGGTGCGGCTGCTGGCCTCCCACGACGACGGGCGGCGCGTGGAGCTGTTGGTTCGGGGCAGCCCCCAGGCCCTTCTTCAGCGCCTGGCCCGGGAGGAGGTGCTCGAGCTGGTCTATCCCCACGCGGACCTGGAGAGCGTCTTCCTGCATTACTACCAGCCCTCGCCGGACGGCGCCTCGTGATTCCCATGTTCCGGAAGGCGCTCTGGGACCTGCGCTGGACCACTTTCTGGTACGCGGTCGGAGCCGCCTCCTATACGTTCCTGATCGCCCTCTACTTCCCGGTCGTCCGCGACCAGGCGGCCACCATCCAGAAGCTGATCGCCACCTACCCCAAGGCGCTGCTGGCCCTCTTCGGCATCCGCGACCTGGCCACCTTCAGCGGGTTCATGGGGGCGGAGACGCTCAATCTGATCTGGCCGGCGATCATCCTGGTCTTCGCGACCATGGCCGGGGGCGCGGTGGTGGCCAAGGAGGTTGAGGACGGTACCGTCGAGCTCTGGCTGTCAGTCCCAGCCCGGCGCTGGCGGCTCCTCCTGGGCAAGCTGGCCGCCCTCGCCGTTGGGCTGCTGGCCACCGTGGCCGCCTGCGTCATCGCACTCGTCCTGGGCGCGGCGTTGGTGCACGCCAGCCTGACGCCGGCCGGCCTGCTGGCGATGGCGGCGGTCATGACCGCCTTCCTGTTCACGGTCGGCGCCTACTCCTGCCTGCTTTCCTCGCTGACCAGCTCGCGAGCGCACGCGGCCGGCCTCTCGCTGGGTGTCACCATGGCCTCCTATCTGGCCTGGGTGGTGGCGAACCTGTCCCGGGACTGGGAATGGCTCAAGAATGTGTCCGTGTTCACGGCCTACACGCCCCAGGCGGCGCTGGAGGACGGCCGGCTGGAGGCAGCCCCGATGGCGGTGCTGCTGCTGATCACAGCGTTGTGCGCCCTGCTCGCCATCCTGGGCTTCGAGCGCAGGGACGCGACGGCCTGACCATCGAGAAGGAGGAGAAATGACCGACCATCCCGAGGAGCTGGCCCCGACCAGTCGCCGGCACCAGGCCGCACTTGCCGCCGCCCAGGCCGCGCCGGCCGAGCACGTGCCCCGCCTGGTCACGACCCATCACGGCCGCCGCGAGGTCCACGGCGAGGGCCCGGCGGGGCGCTTCAACAGCCGGCTGGCGGTGTGGATCACAAAGAGCGTCGGGACCATGTGGGCCGCCTACGCGTTCATGTTCATCGCGCTGGTCTCCTTCCCGCAGGCGCTGACGGCCTTTCTGCACGGCGACACCGTGATCGGCGTCTCCTGGCTGAGCCAGTCCTTCCTCCAGCTGGTCCTGCTGCCGATCATCCTGGTCGGCCAGAACGTCATCTCCGCCAGCCAGGACGCGCGCGCTGAAGCCGACCACGAGACCCTGACCGTTCTCCACTCGCTGAACGTGCGCCAGCTGCAGATGCTCGAGCAGCAGCGGGAGATCCTGGACCAGCAGGGGAAAATCCTCGAGCTCCTCCCCAAGCGACCCGCCTGAGCGGTCGCCTCTGACCGGCGGTCGCCTAGACCCTTGACCCAGAGTTAGGCAAGCCTAATAATATGGGTAGGTTTAGCTAGTGATGATGCTCGAACAGGCCCGCCGCAGCGGTTTCACGCAGGCCCAGGAGGATTACCTCAAGGCGCTCTACCACCTCCATGGAGCTCAGCGGCCGGTACCCACCAAGGAGCTGGCCGACCGGCTGGGCATCTCCTCCCCCTCGGTCAGCGAGATGGTCGGCCGCCTTTCGGAGCAGGGCCTGGTCGACCACGACCGCTACCACGGGCAGCGCCTGACCCGGGAAGGCAGGAAGGTGGCCCTCGAGCTGGTCCGCCACCACCGGCTGCTGGAGATGTTCCTGGTCAAAGTCCTCGGCTACGGCTGGGACCAGGTGCACGAGGAAGCCGAGCGGCTCGAGCACGTGATCTCGGAGCGGATGGAGGAGCGCATCTTCGACCTGCTCGGCCGGCCCGAGCTGGACCCCCACGGGCACGCGATCCCCAGTCGCGGGGGCCGGGTGCGTCTCGTCACCCAGCGCCCCCTGAGCGAGTGCCGCGCCGGCGATCAGGTCGTGGTCCGGGTCGTCTCCGACGACGACCCCGACCGGCTCCGCGAGCTTGAGCGGCGCGGGCTCATGCCCGGCGCCCGGCTGCGGGTGGTGGCGGGCACCAGGTACGAGAGCCCGATCGAGGTCGTCCTGGATGGCAAGCGGCTCAGCGTCCCGCTCGGTCTTGCACGGGCGATCTTCGTCGATGAGGCGGCCCATGGCTGAGGCTGCCGTCGTCCTGCGCCACGTCATCGGCGTCGAAGACGCGCTCCCCGGTGAGGCGCGGGTCCTGGAGGCCGCCGAACGTGCGCTCTCTGGCCAGAGGCGCGGTCTCCGGGCGGTCCTGCCGTTCCTGGGCCCAGCCTTCATCGCGGCGGTCGCCTATGTCGACCCCGGCAACTTCGCCACCAACATGGCAGGCGGCTCGCAGTTCGGCTACACGCTGCTCTGGGTCGTGCTCAGCGCCAACCTGATGGCGATGCTCATCCAGTCGATGAGCGCCAAGCTGGGCATCGCGACCGGGCGCAACCTGGCCGAGGTCTGTCGCGATCGCTTCCCTTTCCCGGTGGTCATCTTCCTCTGGGTGCAGGCGGAATTGATCGCGATGGCGACCGACCTGGCCGAGTTCGTCGGTGCCGCGCTCGGCCTCTACCTCGTCTTCGGGCTGCCGCTCTTCGTGGCCGGGCTCCTCACGGGCGTGCTTGCGTTCGGCATCCTCGGGCTGCAGGCCTGGGGCTTCCGCCGCCTCGAGGCGACCATCAGCGCCCTCGTCGGCGTCATCGTCATCGCCTTCGGAATCCAGCTTTTCAGCGCCGGTCCTTCACCTCTGGGGATGGCGCAGGGGACCTTCATCCCCCAGTTCAGGGGCGAGGAGTCGATTTTGCTGGCCGTCGGCATCCTGGGCGCCACCGTCATGCCGCACGTGATCTACCTGCATTCAGCTTTGACTCAGAAGCGCATCGTGGGCGCCAATCCGGAAGCGAAACGAAAGATCTACAGGTTCGAGCTCATCGACGTCGTGATCGCGATGGGGATCGCAGGAATGATCAACCTGGCGATGCTGGCGACCGCGGCGGCGGTGTTTCACTCCCGCGGCCTGGTGGACGTCGGCAACGATCTCGGCCAGGTATTCCAGGGCCTTGACCGCTACGTCGGCGGACACAGCGGCGTGATCTTCGGGATCGCGCTGCTGGCCTCGGGTATCTCCTCGTCGAGCGTCGGCACCCTGTCCGGCCAGGTGGTGATGCAGGGGTTCATCCGCCGCCGGATCCCGGTCTTCCTGCGCCGGACGATCACGATGATCCCCGCCCTGGTCCTGATCGGCGCCCAATATGACCCTTCGCGCGCACTCGTCCTGAGCCAGGTGTTCCTGTCTTTCGGCATTCCCTTCGCGCTGGTCCCGCTGGTGATGTTCTGTCGCAACCCGGGTTTGATGGGCAATCTCGTCAACCGGCGCCTCACCAGCTGGGCGGCCTATGTGGTCGCGGCCGGGATCATCGTCCTCAACGTGTACCTGCTCCTGCAGACGCTCAAAGTTCCGATCCCCGGGGTGTCGTAAGGGCCGGTCCTGCTAGCCCGGCGCCAGGTCGGGGGGCACCACGAACCACTTCTTGCCCACGTTCTGCCCGGTGGTGTCGCCCGGGGCCTTGTCCTTGATGTAGTAGTAGAGGGGCCAGTTGTTGTACATGACCTGGGTCCCGTTGGCCTCGGCGTTGGCGATGGTGGTCAGGGATCCGATGACGCCCTTGCCGGCGACCGGCTTGGTCGCGTCGGAGGGCAGGAGCAGAGGAGGCCAGTTCGCCAGGCAGGCCGCTTTGCAGTTGATGACCCCGCCCTTGTCGGTCGTCTCGTAGTAGAGGGTCATCCCCTTGGCGTCGACGAGGATGGTCTTGGAGGCGCCGTCCACGGTCGCCGTCGCGGTCAGCACCAGGGCTTTGGGGCTCGGTGAGGCTGCCGCGCCGGTGGTGCCGCCGCCGCCGCAGGCCACGGTCAGCATGCAGACCGCCACAAAGACGCTTCCTGTCGATCTGAAGAGCATGCTCATGACCTCGTTGGTGGCCGCCGTGATCTCTCTTAAACGACTTACCAGAGAGGGTTACTTCCGAAGCTCGTCCCGCCGCCTCACCTCAGCAGGTGATGTGGAGGACGGCGTTGACCTCCCGCGACCTCCTGGCCAGCACGGACAGGGCGTCGGCGGTGGGCAGCGCCAGCACCCGGACCCCTCTCCGCTCGGCCTCCTCGAGCACCTCCGGCATCACCGGGAGGCCGCCCTCGGCGCCGGTGCCGATCACCAGCCGCCGACACTTCCAGGGGATCTTCTCGTCGATCGAGAGCGGCGTGTGGCCGTAATCGGCCCGGTAGCGCTTGGAGGGCTTCTTCTTCCTCAGCCGGACCTCCCCGCGGTCGATGACCACGTCCTGCTCGTAGGCCACGCCGTCGATCTGCAGGTGCCCGAAGGAGAAGTCTTCGAAGCGCATCTTCCCAGTCTAGAGGTGCCGCGTAACATCGCCTGGTGCGGCTGAGCGGGGTCGGCGACGAGATCCTGCGGCCTTACCATCGCAGGGGAGCAGGGCCGGGCGGCCTGCCCGGCCCTCTGGTCAGGGGTCGTTACTTTGCGTTGTTGGCGAACTCGTTGGTGTAGGTCTTGCTGAGGTCCACCTTGGCGCCCTTCATGCTGGGCACGTACTTGAGCTCGATGTCGAGAGCGAGCTGGGCTCCCGCGGGCGGCATCTTGCCGTCCTTGGTGAACGAGCTCTTCTGCGCGTCGAGGGCTGTCACGTAGAGGTCCTTGTCACCGGCGTAGTAGTCGGGCGGCATCTTGTCGGCGATCTCGGCCGCCGTGTGGGTGCTCATCCACTTGAGCGTCTTGACGTAGGCGTTGACCAGCCGCTGGACGACCGATTTGTGGCTGTTGACGTAGTCGTTCTTCATCCAGATGCCGATGAAGGGGTAGTCGCCCCCGAGGGCGGCCCGCGTCGACTCCGGCGTGCGCAGGTCGACCAGGACCTTGCCGACTCCGCTTTTCACCGCGCGGGAGATGGTGGGCTCGGTGGTCATGCCGGCCACGATCCTGCCCTGCTGCAAGGCCGCGATGAAAGTGTTGCCGGCCCCCACGGCCACGTACTTGGCGTCGGTGGGCTGGAGGCCCGCCTTGCCCAGGAGGGCCATGGTCAGGGTGTGGGTGCCGGAGCCGATCGAGGTCACGCCCAGGTTCTGGCCCTTCAGGTCCTTGGCCGAGGTGAACGACTTACGCGCGTCCATAACCTCCGCCTCGCCGGGCGCGATCTGGAACTGGACGATGGTCTCGATGTTCTTGCCCAGTGGCTGCAGCTCCAGCGCGTGGCTGTAGGAGCCGGAGCCGGCGTCGACGTTGCCGGCGATGACCTCTTCCTCCGAGGCCTGGCCCGAGCCCTCGTCGATCAGGGTGACGTCGAGGTTCTGCTCCTTGAAGAAGCCGAGCTGCTTGGCCAGCGTGTTCGGAAGATAGATCTGCTTGTTGAGGCCGCCGACCATGATCTTCAGGCTGGCCGGGCTGTTGTCCTGGGCCGGCGGCGGGTTGGCGCCGCCGCAGGCCGTCACCGTGAGGACGGCGCTGACGACGAGAAACGCGGGACGGGCGAGAAAACGCATACGCATACCTCCTGCTACCACTAGATCTGGATCTCGCTGCCGACTGCGGGTGGCCGCCACTTGATGAGGCGGTTCTCGAGCGCGGTGATGATTGCTTCCGCCAGCAGCGCCATGGCGGCCAGCAGCAGCATCCCCGCGAAGACTCCGTTGGCGTTGAATCCCTGCTCCGAGCTGTAGATCAGCTCGCCCACCCCGGCCGTCGCCCCGAACAGCTCGCCGACCACCGCCCCGACCAGGGCCAGGCCGAAGCTGATATGCAGGCTGGCGATGATCCAGCTCAGCGCCGACGGGATGATGACCTCGGTGGTCAGCCGGCGGCCGTCGGCGCCCAGGATGCGGGCGTTGGCGACCAGGTTGCGGTCCACCTCGCGGACGCCCTGGAAGGCGTTGAAGAAGACCACGAAGAAGACGAGGACGGCGGCGGTGGCGATCTTGGACCTGATGTCCAGCCCCAGCGAGATGGCGAAGAGCGCGCCCAGGACCACGCGGGGGATCGCGTTGGCCGCCTTGATGTAGACGGAGAAGACCTCCGAGAGCAGCCGGTTCCGGCCCAGCAGCACCCCGATCACGACGCCCAGGCCGGTACCGATGAGGAAGCCGCCGACGGTCTCCTCCATGGTCACCAGGACCTGCTCCCAGAGCGGGCCGAGGGCGGTGCCCTCGGTGACCCAGACGTAGAGCCGGAGCGCGATCCCGGAGGGCTGGCCGAAGAAGAACCTGTCCACGATCCCGATCTGGGTGGTCAGCTCCCAGCTGCCGACCACCAGGACCGCGACCAGGACGCGCAGGCCGTAGATGTTCAGGCGCTGGCGGCGCCGGGCCCGCGACCGGCGGGCGGCGATCCCGGTGGGATCCGCCGCGGCTGGCTCGGGGGCGCTCAAGGGCGCGCCCATCTCAAGCCGCGCCGCTGCGCTTCTGGCGTTCATAGCTGACCAGCACCTCGTCCCGGAGGTCGTTCCAGATCAGCTCGTAGACGTCGGCGAAGCCTTTCTGGAGCCGGATCTCGGCGACGTTGCGCGGCCGCGAGAGCCCGACCGGGTAGTTGCCCTTCACGGTCCCCGGCCCGGCGCTGATCACGAAGACGCGGTCGGAGAGCGCGATCGCCTCCTCCAGGTCGTGGGTCACGAAGACGACCGAGGCTCCGGTCTGCGACCAGAGGTTCAGCAGCTCGTTCTCCATCAGCGAGCGGGTCTGGACGTCGAGCGCGCTGAAGGGTTCGTCCATCAGGAGGATGCGGGGCTCGTTGATCAGGCTCTGCGCGAGCGCCACCCGCTTGCGCATGCCGCCGGAGAGCTGGAACGGGTAGCGGTCCTCAAAGCCGGCCAGGCCCACCCGGCTGATCCACTCCCGGGCGCGCTCGCGGGCATCCCGCGCCGCCACCCCGCGGTAGCGGGGACCGGCGGCCACGTTCTCGACAACGGTCTTCCAGGGGAAGACAGCGTCGGTCTGGAAGACGTAGCCGATGCCCTCGGCGATGCCGGTGACCGGCCGGTCCATGACCCGGACCGCGCCCTCGCTGGCCGGTTCCAGCCCGGAGATCAGGGCCAGGGTGGTCGACTTGCCGCAGCCGGTCGGCCCGACGACCGCGCAGAACTCACCCGGCGAGACCTCCAGGTTGAGGTCCCGCAGCGCCGTGAAGACGCCGCCGCTGGGCGTGGCGAAGCGCTTGGTGACGCTGCGCAGCTCGATGACTGGAGATGGCACTGCCGGCACTCTGAGGCAGCGGTGGGGGGCGTGGAGGCTTTCGGTCGTTGAGGCCTTTTTGGTCGTTTTGGTCGCGCAGCAGCGGCCGTCTGCGCCGTCTAGGATCTTGGCGCAGGCCGGTGAAGACACGCCTCCCTCTCGCCTACCAGATCCTCGCGCTGCAGGTCGGCATCATCGTTCTGGCCGCCGGGGGCGGGGTCGCCGCCGCCGCCTGGCAGGCGAGGCAGCAGCTCTACGAGCAGTACGAGCAGAAGGCGCTGGTGATCGCCCAATCGACCGCGGCCATGATCCCGATCCAGGACGCCCTCCTGGCGGGCGACCGGAGCGGAACCGTCCAGGCCGCCGCCGAGCGGATCCGGCTCGCCAGCGGCGCCAGCTACGTCGTCGTCACCGACCGCTTCGGGATCCGCTACTCGCATCCCAACCCGGTCCTGATCGGGCAGCCGGTGGACGAGAACCCGGCGCCGGTGCTGGCCGGCCAGAACTGGGTCGGCGTCCAGACCGGGACGCTGGGGGTCTCCGCCCGCGGCAAGGCGCCCATCTTCCGGGACGGCCGGGTGATCGGGATGGTCTCGGTCGGCTTCCCGGTCGAGCGGGTGGCGCAGCAGCTGCTGGCCGACCTGCCCGGCTATGCCCTCATCGTCGTGCTGGCGGTGGCGCTGGGCGTGGCCGGCTCGCTCCTGCTGGCGTGGCGCCTGAAGCGGCAGACCTTCGGCCTGGAGCCCTACGAGATCGCCGGCCTGCTGCAGGAGCGCGAGGCCCTGCTGGCCGGAATCCGCGAGGGTGCGATCGCGACCGACGCCGAAGGGCGGATCACCTTCGTCAACGACGAGGCGCGCCGGCTCCTCGGCCTGCCCGAGAAGAGCGTGGGCGCCAAGCTGGCCCAGGTGATCCCCTCCGGCCGCCTGCTGCGCTTCCTGTCCGGCGGCTTGAAGGACGAGGACGAGGTGCTGCTGGCCGAGGACAGGGTCCTGGTCGGGAGCCGGAGGACCGTGCGGGTCCGCGAGCGGGAGATCGGCCACGTGGTCACGCTGCGGGACGCCACCGAGCTGTCGCGGCTCTCGCCCGGCCTCGGGGTCGACAGCCTGACCGACGCCCTGCGGGCGCAGGCGCACGAGTTCTCAAACCGGCTGCACACCATCGCCGGCCTGGTCGAGCTCGGGCGCGGTGACGAGGCCATGAAGCTGATCGCCGAGACCTCCGGCCTGCACCAGGAGCTGAGCGAGGCCCTGCTCGACCGGGTTGGGGACCCGGTGCTGGGCGCCCTGCTCCTGGCGAAGGCGGCCGTCGCCTCCGAGCGGGGCGTCGAGCTGCGGGTCTCCGACGACACCATGGTCACCCGCAGCGCCCTGGACAGCGAAGACCTGATCACGCTGCTCGGCAACCTGGTCGACAACGCCATCGACGCGGCGGCCTCCGGCAGCGGAGAGCGCTGGGTCCGGGTCTCGGTCTGCGAGCCAGGCGACGATCTGCAGATCCAGGTCCACGACTCGGGGCCGGGCGTGCCGGCCGCCTCCCGGCACGAGATCTTCCAGGAGGGCTTCAGCACCAAGCCGCGGTCAGGCCGCCGGGCGCGCGGGTTCGGCCTGGCGCTGGTCCGCCAGGTGGTCAACCGCAAGGGGGGCGAGGTCACGGTCGTCAACGAAGGCGGCGCTCTCTTCACGGTCCGGCTGCCCCTGCCTGCGCGCGTCCGGTAGGAGCGCGCGAGCCATTGATCCGGACCCTGGTCGTCGAGGACGACTTCCGGGTGGCGGAGCTGCACGCGGCCTACGTGGAGCGGGTCCCCGGATTCACGGTCGCCGGCCGCGCCCACTCCGGTGTCGAGGCGCTGAAGCTGGTCTCGGCCCTGGCCCCCGACCTGGTCCTGCTCGACTTCTACCTGCCTGACCTGAGCGGGCTGGAGGTGCTGCGCCGGCTGCGCGAGGATGGCTACCCGCCGGCCGACGTGATCGCGGTCACGGCGGCACGGGACGCGGAGAGCCTCCGGGCCGCCATGCGGGGCGGGGTCGTCCACTACCTGGTCAAGCCGTTCCTGTTCGCAACCTTCGAGGAGAAGCTCAGCTCCTACGCCGCCATGCGGGCGCGGGTGGCCCGGCTGTCGGAGGCCAACCAGCGGGAGGTGGACCGGGTCTTCGGCGTGCTCCGCGGGGGCGGGCCCGCTGCCCTGCCCAAGGGGCTCTCCGACACCACCCTGGACCTGGTGGTCGAGGTCCTGCGGCGCTCGACCTCTGGCTTGGCCGCGGCGGCGGTGGCCGACGCGGCCGGCGTGAGCCGGGTCACCGCCCGGCGCTACCTGGACCACCTCTGCCGGCTGGGCAAGGCCGAGCTGACCATGCGCTACGGGGGCCCCGGCCGGCCGGAGCACCGCTACCGGCTGCTTACCTGAGCCTCCAGCGCAGGCCGGCAATCGCACCGGCCGCGATCACACAGCCGAGGCCGATCCAGAACCAGAGCAGGTTGCCGGTCATGAAGCTGCCCTTCACGTAGCCCAGCCCCTGGCCCATCCAGAGCAGGCCGATCAGCAGGAGCAGGACTGCGATCACGAGCAGCGCGGGTCTCACCGTGACGGCTTACCCGCCCGGGTTACGTTCGAGCAGCGGACGCCGAGGGCGCCGACCGCCGGACCGAGAGCCAGACGCTGTAGACGTAGACGGGCGTTCCCGCCAGCCAGCAGAGGAACGCGCCCGCCGCCAGCGGGCCCTCGAGCGTCGGGGACAGGCTGCCGAGGCCCACCAGCAGGACGCAGAGGCCAAGGAGGACGGCTGCCCAGCCCTGCAGGCGCAGGACCTGCCGGCTGGTCCGCCTCAGGGGCCAGAGCAGCCAGCGCGGGACCCAGCGGGGTACGGTCGGGTTGATCACCCAGTAGCCGCCGGGGACCAGCAGGAAGGCGACCGCGACCACGGCCAGCGCGAAAAAGGCGATCCAGGGCACGGAAGGCAACACTGGCCGCGGCTCCGGTTCTCGTCAAGCGCCGGGCCGCGTCGGGGACCGGAGCGCGGCCCAGACGCGGTCCGGGGTCAGGGGCATGTCGAGGTGGCGGACCCCCAGGTGAGAGAGGGCGTCGAGGACCGCGTTCCAGACCGCGGGCGTGGCGCCGATGGTGCCCGACTCCCCGATCCCCTTGGCGCCCAGCGGGTTGAGCAGCGTGGGCGTCTCCGTGAAGGCGGTCTCCAGCTGCGGCATCTCGGCGGCGGTGGGGAACCCATAGTCCAGCAGCGATGTCGTGCGCGGCGTGCCGTCCGCGTCGTAGACCACCTCCTCGAAGAGGGCCTGCGCCGCGCCCTGGGCCACCCCGCCGTGGATCTGGCCTTCTGCCAGCAGCGGGTTGATGACGCGCCCGCAGTCGTCCACCGCGATATGACGCAGGTGCGTCACCAAGCCGGTCTCGACGTCGACCTCGACCACCGCCAGGTGGCAGCCGAACGGATACGTCTGGTCGCCCTGGTTGAAGTCCTGGCTGGCCTTCAGGGAGCCGGCCGCCGACGCCGCCAGCTCGCCCAGGGTCAGGGCGCGTGTGGGCACGCCGGCCACCGCCACCTGCCCCTCGGCCAGCACCAGGTCCTGGGCCCGCGCCTCCAGCCGGTCGGCCGCCAGCTTCAGGACCTGCTCCCGGACGGTGTCCGCAGCCTTCGCCAGCGCGCTGCCCGCCAGCTGGATCGAACGGGAACCGGAGGTGCCATCGCCCCGCGGTACGCGCGCGGTGTCGGCCTCCACCACCTCGACCCGGTCGAGAGGCAGGCCCAGCCTGTCGGCCACGATCTGGGCGTAGGCGGTCCCGTGGCCCTGGCCGTGGGAAGCGGTCCCGGCCAGCACCAGGGCACGGCCGTCCGGCCGCAGCTCCACCGAGCCGAACTCGTCGGTGATGCCGACGGCCGTGACCTCCACGTAGCAGCTGAGCCCGATTCCGAGCAGTCGCGGCGACCCGCTCGCGCGCCGCGCCGCCTGCTCGCGCCGGAGCTCGGCGTAGCCCGCCAACCGGAGCGCTTCCTCCAGCGCGCGCAGGTAGTCGCCGGAGTCGTAGGTGGCCATGGTCGCCGTCTGGTAGGGGAAGTCGGCGACCAGGTTGCGGCGCCGGAGCTCGGCCGGGTCCAGCTCCAGCTCTTGCGCCAGCAGGTCCATCGCCCGCTCGATCAGCGCGGCCGCCTCGGGCCGCCCCGCCCCCCGGTAGGCGGACACCGGCGTGGTATTGGTGACGACGCTCTGGCTGCGGTACTCGATGCGGGGGATCGCGTAGGCGCCCGATGCCATCTGGCCGCCGTAGAAGGGCAGGAAGGCGCCCAGGATCGCGTAGGCGCCGGCGTCGGCGGTCACCTGCACGCGCAGCCCGACCAGCCGACCCTCCCGGGTGGCTCCCAGCTCGACGTCCTGGACCAGGGCGCGGCCGTGGTTGAGCGCCAGAAAGCCCTCTGAACGGGTCTCCACCCACTTGACCGGCCGCTTCAGCTTCCAGGCCAGGGCGGCGATGACCAGGAACTCCGGGTAGACCGAGAGCTTGGCGCCGAAGCCGCCGCCAACGTCGGGCGCCACCGCCCGGACCTGGTCTTCGGGCAGGCCGACCGCCTCCGCCACCGCGAAGCGGACCTGGAACGGGCTCTGCGTCGAGGCCCAGACCACCAGCCCGGCGCCCTCCGGGGCCGCCGCGCAGGCGTTGCCCTCCATGGGCACCGCGGCCAGCCGCTGATTGCGGAAACGCTGCCGCACGACGACCTCGGCTCCCTCCAGCGGGTCGCCCTCCCCGCCCGCCTCGACGGTGAAGGCCACGTTGGTGGCCGCCTCTGGGAAGAGCAGGGGGCTGCCCTCCGACGCCGCCGCCTCGGGATCGGAGACCACGGGCAGCGGGTCGTAGTCGACCTGGACGGCCGCGGCCAGGTCGGCCGCCGCCTCCCGGCTTTCGGCCACCGCCACCGCCACCGCGTCGCCGGCGAAGCGGACCACCTCCCCGGCCAGGGGCGGCCTGGCGAACGCTTCGGGCATCAGCTGGAAGGAGAGGAAGGGCCTGAGCTCCAGGTCCTGGGCTACGTAGACGCCGGCCGGCCGCTCGACGCCGATGATGCGCGCGTGGGGCACGGGCGAGCGGACGAAAACCGCGTGCAAGCAGCCGGGCAGAGGCAGGTCGTCCACGTAGGCGCCCTGGCCGCGGAGCAGGCGCGGGTCCTCCAGGCGGCGCACCGACGCGCCCAGGATCGAACCGGCCATCCCGCCAAAGTAAAGTGGGCGCCGGTGGCTCGGCGCAAGCGGCTCCTGGATCTCGCCGGCGGCGGTGACGACGGCAGCACCGGTCTCCTGGGCGGCGGGCGGGCGGCCAAGGACGATCCCCGCATCGAGGCCTACGGCACGGTGGACGAGGCCTCCAGCGCGATCGGGCTGGCCAGGGCGCTGAGCCGGGACGAGCGCGTGCGCGAGGTGCTCGAGGAGCTCCAGCGAGGCCTGTACGTCCTGGGCGCTGAGCTCGCCACCGGGCCCGCGGCCCGCCGGCGCTTCGCCCAGGTCTCGGCCGCGGACGTGGAGCGCCTGGAGGCGCTGACGGCCGAGCTGGAGGCGGCGGCGCCGATGCCGGCGGAGTTCGTGCTGCCCGGAACCACCCCGGCCTCGGGCGCGCTCGACCTGGCCCGGACGGTGGCCCGCCGCGCCGAGCGGCGCTGCGTCGCCCTTTCCCGCACCGGCGGCTTCGACAACCTTGAGGCGCGGCGCTGGCTGAACCGTCTCTCGCTGCTGCTCTTCGTGCTCGCCCGCTACGAGGAGGCCCGGTCCGGGCGCGGGGCTAAACTGGCGAAGGGCGTCCGCGGATGAACTACCTCGTGCTGGGCCTCGCGGGGATCGTCTTGCTCGCCAGCTATCTGGCCGTCGGCGCCCTCGTCTACCGGCGCGCGTTCTCACCGCCCCGCCCTTACTTCCTCGACGACTTCACCTTCACGCCCTGGGAGTTCCAGGCCGACTGCGAGGAGGTCGACCTGGTCGCGGCCGACGGGGTCAGCTTCGGTGCCTGGTTCTTCCGCCAGCCCGGCTCGCCGCAGACGATCGTGGTCTCGGGCGGGCACAAGGGCCAGCGCCAGAACCTGCTCGGGATCGCGGTCGCGCTCTGGCGCAAGGGCTTCAACGTCCTCGTCTACTCCTACCGAGGGATGCCGGGCAGCGAGCGGGCGCCGATCACGATGGGAATCAAGGAGGTGCTCGAGCTGCAGGCGGTGATCGCCTTCGCCCGGACCCGGATCAAGGGAGCGCGGATCGGGCTGCTCGGCTTCTCGATGGGCGCCGTGGTCTCGCTCCTGGGCGCCGCCGGCGAGCCGGGTCTGGAGGCGCTGGTCCTGGACAGCCCGTTCAGCGACCTGCGGCTCTTGCTCCGGGAGCGCTTCCGGCGGACCACGCTGCTGCCGGGCGCCCCGTTCGTCTGGCTGGCCGGGCTTCTGCTGCGCTGGCGGGCCGGCTGCAGCCTCGCCGACTGCAGCCCGCGGCAGGTGCTGAGCGCGCTGGAGCCGCGCCCGCTCTTTTTCATCCATGGGGGCGCCGACGAGCTCACGCCGCTGCACCACTCGCGGGCGCTGTACGACGCCTACCGCGGCCCGCGCGAGATCTGGGTCGTGCAGGGCGCGCCGCACAGCGGCGCCTACTTCGCCGACCGCGCCCTCTACGTGGAGCGGGTGGCGGGGTTCTTCGCGCGCCACCTCGGCCTCAACGTCAAGGGCCACCTGCGGCTGGTGGAGGAAGAGGAACCCGCCTAGTTGCCTGCGGGCTGGGCGTATTCAACTTCATCGGAGGCGGCGAGACCCGCCCATATAATCGCCGGCATGGTGGGGCGCTCATGAAGACAGAGAAGGACCGCGTCGAGCTGGGGGTCGTGCACCGGGTCTCGGAGGCGGTGCTGGCCAACGTCAGCCGGGCCATCGTCCACAAGGAGGACGAGATCCGGCTCTGCCTGGTCACCCTGCTCTGCCAGGGCCACCTCCTGATCGAGGACGTGCCGGGCGTCGGCAAGACCATGCTGGCCAAGTCGCTGGCCCGCTCGCTGGACTGCACCTTCCGGAGGATCCAGTTCACGCCCGACCTCCTGCCCTCCGACGTGACCGGGGTCCGCGCCTTCAACCAGAAGCTGTCCGACTTCGAGTTCCGTCCCGGCCCGGTCTTCGCGCAGATCCTGCTCGCCGACGAGATCAACCGCGCCACCCCCAAGACCCAGGCCGCCCTCCTGGAAGCGATGGAGGAGCGCCAGGTGACCATCGACGGCGAGACGCACGAGCTGCCGAAGCCCTTCCTGGTCATGGCCACCCAGAACCCGATCGAGTACACGGGCACCTTCCCGCTCCCCGAGGCCCAGCTGGACCGCTTCCTGATGAAGGTCAGGCTGGGCTATCTGTCGGCGCGCGAGGAGGCCCAGCTCCTGGGCCAGGACAAGGTCGAGTCGCCCTTCGACGAGCTGGAGCCGGTGGTCTCGCCGGAAGAGCTGAGCGCGGCGCAGCGCTCGGTGCGGGACGTCTTCGTCAAGCCGGAGCTGCGCGAGTACGCGGCGCGGCTGGTCGAGCGCACGCGCAGCCACGCCGAGATCGCGCTGGGCGCCTCCACCCGGGGCACGCTGAACATCTTCCACGCGGCCCAGGCGCTGGCCGCCGTCCAGGGCCGCGGCTACGTCATCCCCGATGACATCAAGGCGCTGGTGGAGCCGGTCCTGGCGCACCGGATCATCCTCCGGCCCAACGCCGAGATGCAGGGTCAGAGCGCGGGCAAGATCCTGGCCCAGCTCGTCGAGCGGGAGCATGTACCCCAGATGAGCTACGACGACTGAGGTGACCGGGCTCCAGGGTTAACCATGAGCAAGGTCGTACTCGCCCTGGCGCTCGGGCTGCTCCTGCTGTTCGCGTACCTGACCGCGATCCGGCCCGCCTTCGCCCTCGCCTACTCGCTCTCCCTGCTCTTCGCGCTGGCCTGGGTCTGGCCCTCGGCGGCGGTGCGCGGGCTGCGCATCACGCGCACCCTGGACGCCGGCAACCCCACCGTCGGTGAGGCGTTCGAGGAAACCTTCGAGGTCAGCAAGCGCGGCTGGGTGCCGGCGCCCTGGGTGGAGGTCCGCGACTTCAGCCAGGTTCCCGACTACCAGCCCGGACGCGTCATCTCGCTAGGGAGCGAGCCGGTGACCTGGACGGCCCGCGGCGTCTACAGGCAGCGGGGCTGGATCAGCTTCGGCCCGACGCGGGTGCGCGTGGCCGAGCCCTTCGGCCTTTTCAACCAGCAGCTTCGCCTCAACCAGCGCAGCCAGGTGCTCGTCTACCCCCGGGTCCGCCCACTGCCCGACCTGCTGACGCCGGCCGCGCAGCACGCCGGCAGCGCGCCGCGGCTCGGTCACTGGGCCGACTACCCGCCGGAGACGGGCGGCGTGCGCGAGTACGCGCCCGGCGACTCCTTCAGCCGCATCCACTGGCCGCTGTCCGTGCACCACGAACGCCTGATGTCGAAGACGTTCGAGCAGCCGCTGACCGCCGACCTCTGGATCCTGCTCGACCTCGACCGCTCGGTTCATCACGGCGAGGGGGAGCACTCGACCGTCGAGTACGCCGTCAGCCTGGCGGCCTCCATCGCCATGCAGATCCACAGCCGCGGCCGGCAGGTGGGCCTGATCGCCAACGACGCCCGGGGAACGCTGCTGGAGCCCCACCGCGCGGTCCGCCAGGAGCG
>DATGVT010000036.1:0-9735 GCA_035300005.1 Candidatus Acidiferrales bacterium | reverse complement strand
TGCGCAGCTCGTCCGTGGTCACGATCGGGTCCTTGAAGATCATCTCCATCACGGCAGCGCCCGGCATCAGAGCAGCGGTGGGGAGCTTCATGCGCCGCTTCTTCAGGCGCCGTGCCTGGCAGAACGCTTCGAAGATCTGCTCGTAGGTCAGAACCTCAGGTCCGCCGAGCTCGATCGTGTGGCCCAGCAGGTTTGGGCGGGAGATCGCCTCCACCACGCAGCGGGCGGCATCCTCTCGCAGGATCGGCTGGTAGCGGGTGGTGCCGCCGCCCGGCACCACCATCACCGGCCCGAACTTGGCCGCCCGCTCGAAGGAATCGACGAACCCCCCCTGCTCGGCGATCACCATCGAGAAGCGGAGGATGACGCAGGGCACGCCGCCCTTCTTCAGCTCCTCCTCCCCCATCCAGCGGGAGATCAGGTACCGGTAGTGGGGATCGGGCCGGGCGCCGATGGCGCTCACGAACACGATGCTCTTCACCCCCCGCGCCCTGCAGGCCTCGGCCAGGTAGCGGGGGGCGTCGATGTTGACCTCGGTGAAGGGCTGGGGCTCGTTGCGACGCACGGCGACCAGGCTGACCGCGTGGTCCATCCCCTGGCAGGCGGAATTGAGGGAGGCGGGGTTGGTGGCGTCGCCGATCACGATTTCGGCGCCGCGCACCTTGAAGGCGGCCGCCTTGAGCGGATCGCGGACCAGGCAGCGCAGCCCGTAGCCGCCGTCGAGCAGGCGGTGGGCCACCCCGCGCCCGAAGAAGCCGGTGGACCCGAGGAGCAGCACCTTGGCGGGCAAAGCGGGCTCCATGGTAGCGGTACATACTGGAGATCGGAATTGAACGCTCAGGCCTGGGGCGGGATGGCGATGGGATCCTTCGCCCTGCTCCTGGGGCTGGGAGCCGTCTACGCCGCCCTCCGCACCCGCCGGCGGCGGGCCGAGATCGCCGCCACCTACGCCTCCACCGGCGGCGTCGTCTACACGGGGGTTCAGATCGGCTGCGCCGGGCTCCTGATCCTGGCCGGATTGGGCCTCATCGGCTTAGGCTTGGCGAGCCGGCCATGATCACCAGCGAAAAGTCCGCGCGCACGGCGGCACCGCCGTCCGAGCCGCCGCCGCCGCCCGTCGCAGCCAACTGGTGGGAGCGCTGGCCGCCGCGCCCGCCGCGCCCTCGGCCGATCAGCCGCCGAACCGTCCTGCTGGGAGGCGCGGTGGCGGTGCCCTTCCTGGCCTTCGTGGACGGGATGCTGGGCGTCTTCGCCTGGTACGCCTCCGGCAGCGTGCCCATCGGGCTGGCCGTGGGCGGTGGGCTGTTCGCCTTCACGCTGCTGGAGTTCGCGGTGGTGGCCTGGGCCGCCCGCTGGAAGCAATTCAGATGACGTTCCGCTCCGCCACCAGCTGACCGCGCGCGAAGCGCGCGAATGCGAACGAGCCGAGGTCGATCTCGGAGCGGCCGTCGAGCAGCAGCTGCGACAGCAGCAGCGCCGCCGCCGGGGCCTGCATGAAGCCGTGACCCGAGAACCCGCAGCCGCACCAGAAGCCGGGCACCTCCTCGACCGGGCCCAGGACGGCCTGATGGTCGGGCGTCGTCTCGTAGAGACCTGCCCAGCCGGTCTTGATCCCGGCCTCGGTCAGCGCCGGCGCCCGCCTCGCCGCCACCTCCACGATGCGCTCCAGGAACGTCCAGCTCACCTCGGTCGAGAAGCCGGGCGGCTCCTCCCGGTCGCTCATGCCGAGGAGGACGCCGTCGCCCTCGGGGTGGAAGTAGAAGGAGGTCGCGAAGTCCACCGTCATCGGATTGGTGCGCGGCACCAGCGGAAAGCTGTCGGTGACGAAGATGTGCCGGCGGTAGGGCAGGACGGGGACTTCCAGGCCGACCATTCGCCCGACCTGGCCCGACCAGGCGCCGGCGCAGTTGAAGACCGCCCGGGTCGAGATCTCGCCCTCGGAGGTCTGCACCCCGCCCACCACTCCGGACGCGAGCTCGATGCCCTTCACCTCCACCCCTTCTCGCAGCCTCGCCCCCTGGCGGCGGGCGGCGGCCGCATAGCCGGCGGTCACGTCGGCCGGGCTGGCGATGCCGTCGGTGGGGCAGAAGGTGCAGCCGAGCACGTCGTCCGTGGCCAGGACCGGCACCAGCCTGGCGGCCTCGTCGGGGCCCAGCCAGCGGGCCTCCTTCAGCCCCACCCGGTGCCACATTTCCAGGTTGCGCCGGAAGTCCTCGACGTCCTTCGGCCGGCTCAGCACGAAGAGATAGCCCAGCTGCCGGAAGTCGGCCGGCTGCCCGGTCTCCTGCTCGAACTCCTTCAGCAGCCGCACGGCCAGCATCTGCAGTCGCACGTTGCTCTCGGAGGAGAACTGCTGGCGCACGCCCCCCGCGCACTTGCCGGTGGACTGGGAGCCCAGCTCCGCCCGCTCCAGCAGGACGACCTCGACCTGGCGCCGCGCGAGCTGGTAGGCGAGGGCGCAGCCCATCACGCCCCCGCCGACTATGACGGCGTCAGCGGTCTCCAAGGCTTCGCTTCCACAGCCCCCAGAACTCGAACAGGATCTTCAGCGCCGCCAGGCTCGTGATGTCACCGTGGTCGAAGGGTGGCGCCACCTCGGTGACGTCCAACCCTACCAGCCGGCAGCGGCGGCCGAGCTCGGCCAGGAGGTCCAGCGCCTGCCGCGTGCTGATGCCGCCCGCCGAGGGGATCTCGGTGCCGGGCGCGTAAGCCGGGTCGAGGACGTCGATGTCGAAGGAGACGTGCAGCGGCGAGGAGCCGGCCTCGGCCGCCAGCCGGACGGCGGCCGCCACCGGGTCAGCCGACAGCTCCCGGCTGGAGACCATCAGCAGCCGGTGGCGCGCGATGAAGTCGACCTCCTCCGGGTCGTAGTCGCGACCGCCGGCAAAGAGTAGAGCGCCGGGTTCCAGCCCGGCCACCTCGAGCGCGCGCCGGAGCGCACAGCCGCAGGTCCAGCGGCCGCCCCGCGAGAAGTCGCAGAGGTCGGGATGGGCGTCCAGCCAGAGCACGCGCAGGCCGGGGTGGCGGCCGGCCTGGGCGGCGAGGACGGCGGCGGCCACGCAGTGGTCACCGCCCAGCACGGTCAGCAGCGAGGCCGGCGGCACCGCCGCCAGGCGGTCCGCCACCGCCTTCCAGCCGGCCTCCATGGCTGCCCCGGCGTCCAGGTCGCCGAGGTCGTGGACGCGCAGGCCGCGCAGCGAGATGCCGTCCTCGGTCACCGGCGGCAGCGCCGCCGACAGCCGCCGCAGCACCGCCGGCGCCTGCGCCGCCCCCCGCCGGTAGACGGCGGAGCCGTCGTAGGGGATGCCGGCGACCACGACGTCGGCCGCCTCCAGGTTGGCGCCCGCCAGGCCGGCCCAGGGCTCGAGCCCCAAAAGGTCGATCACGGGCGCCGCTCGGGCACCTTCAGGATGGCCAGGGAGCCGAGCACGAACCAGGCGAAGAAAACCGTGAACACCACGGGAAAGCCGCCGGGCAGGCCGAGGATGGGCGGCCCGGCGTTGAACGGATCCAGCAGCAGCCCGCCGGCGAAGACGGCGATGATGCCGGCTCCGGCGGTGGCGATGTTCGAGAAGCCCATGAAGAGACCTCCCTGGTCACCGGGGATGACGTCCTGGATGAAGGCCCAGTCCACGGACAGGAAGATGCCCAGGCCGGCGCCGACGACGAGCCCGGCGAGAGTGGCCTGCATGGCCAGGTCGGGCACCCTGAGCGACGCGGCCAGCGGGGTCAGCAATGAGGACGGAACCCACTGGAAGTGGCTGAAGACGAGCACTAGCGTGCCGGCGGCGCCCAGCAGTCCGGCCACGAAGATCAGGGGCCGGCGGCCGGTGCGGTCAGACAGCTTCGAGGCCGGCCAGGTCACCAGCACGGCGACCGCCACCACCAGCCCGAGGAGCGTCGACGCCGCCGCCGCCGTCGCCCGCCGGTCGCCGTGGAAGAAGACGTTGTCGAAGTAGAAGAACGAGAAGTTCTGGAGGCCGCCGATCCCCATCAGGATCAGCAGCCGGGAGGCCATCAGCCACAGGAAGTCACGGTGTCGAAGGGGCGCGCCGAAGGTCTTGGCCAGGGCTTCCTTCAGGCCGCGGAACTGGCCTTCGACCGGGCGCCCCCGGTCCGGGACCAGGGTCAGCGTGGCCAGCATGGTGGTCACCAGCACCAGGGCGATCGAGCCCACCGCCGCCGTGCGGCCGAAGCGAGCCAGCAGGAGGCCGGCCCCCACGGTGCCGGCCAGGATCCCGACCAGGTTGGCCAGGCCGTAGTAACCGGACGCGGCGCCCCGCTGACGCTCGGGGACGACGTCGGGCAGCAGGCCCTGGTAGGGGGCCTGCGCCGTGTTGGAGGCGAACTGGAGCAGGAAGTAGCAGGCCACCAGCCACCAGTAGTTGCCGGCCAGCGCGATCCCGGCCAGGAACAGCAGGTCGCCGGCGGTGCCGGCGGCGATGAAGGGGCGCCGGCGCCCCCAGGGGGTGGTGGCCCGGTCGGAGACGGCTCCCACCAGCGGCTGCCAGACCACCGCCACCATGGTCCCGATCCCCTTCAGGAAGCTGGAGGCCAGGCCCTCGTGGGCGCGACCGACGAGCTGGATGATCAGGTCGGGCAGGATCAGGGCGGTCAGGCTGTTCCAGAGGTAGCCGATCGCCACCCAGTAGAGCGAGAGGACGACGAAGTCGAGGTGGCTCAGGCGGCGCTGGGGGGCGACGTTCCACCCGCTGCGCGGGTGCCCCGCGGCGACCATCAATCCGCCGAGTAAGGCGGCAGCGTCTTCTTGACCGGTCGGTCCTGCCGGTAGCCCAGCGCGTACTCGGCCTGCAGGATGGTGTGGATCTCGCGGGTGCCCTCGTAGATGATCGGCGCCCGCGCGTTGCGCAGGAAGCGCTCGACCGGGTACTCGGCCGAGTAGCCGTACGCGCCGTGGACCTCGACCGCGTCGTGGGCGGCGTTGAAGGCGGCGTCGGTCGCGTACTGCTTGGCGATCGACACCTCGCGCGTGTGACGCCGGCCGCCGTTCTTCATCCAGCCCACCTGGAAGTAGAGCAGGCGGGAGATCTGGTAGTCCCGCGCCATGTGGGCGATCATCTGCTGCACCAGCTGGTAGCGGCCGATCTCCTGCCCGAAGGTCTTGCGCTCCCTGGCATAGCGGACGGAGGCGTCCAGGCAGGCCCGGATGGTGCCGCAGGCGCCGGCCGCCACCGTGTAGCGGCCGTTGTCCAGGCAGCTCATGGCGATCTTGAATCCATCCCCCTCGTCCCCGATCCGGCTCTCCTCCGGCACCTCGAGGTCGGACATGAAGATGGCGCCCACGTCGCCGGCCCGGATGCCCATCCGCTGCTGGATGGGCTCCGTCCGCAGCTGGCGGCCGCACTCGGCCCGGTCGAGCATGAAGGCGGAGACTCCGCGATGGCCGGCCGCGGGGTCGGTCTTGGCGAAGACCAGCAGGTAGTCGGCGGTGTCCGCGTCTGAGACCCAGATCTTCTGGCCGTTGAGCACGTAGCCGCCGTCGCTGCGGCTGGCGGTAGACTCCAGCGCCGCCGCGTCGGAGCCTGCGTTGGGCTCCGTGAGCCCGTAGCAGGCCAGCTTCTGGCCGCTCGCCATCGGCCTCAGCCAGCGCTGCTTCTGGTCTTCCGAGGCCCAGGTGTAGAGCCCCATGCCGACCAGCCCCACGTGGACCGAGAGCACAGTCCGGTAGGTGGTGTCCACGTACTCCAGCTCCTCGCAGGTGAGGCCGAGCGCCAGGTAGTCCATGCCGGCGCCACCGTAGCGTTCGGGGAAGCAGATGCCGGGCAGCCCCAGCGAGCCCAGCTTGCGGAAGATCTCGGGGTCGTGCCGCTGGGCCTGGTCGTTCTCGGCGATCTGGGGCGCGAACTCGCGGGCGCAGAAGGCCCGCACGGTCTTGACGAGCTCTTCCTGATCGGGCGTCAGCGAGAGGTCGAGCACCCTTCCGGAAAGGCTACTTCGTGGGGGAGGCGGTGGGCTTGGGCGTGCCCGACGGCTTCGGCGTCGGCTTGGGCGTCGGGGGCGGGTGGAGGTCGGAGGGTCCGATCCGGCCGATGACCGGCAGCCGGTGGCCGATGTTCAGGATCACGGGCACCGCGCGCGACTGGTACAGCTGGGGCTGCAGGAACTGGATGTAGAACTGCTCGACCTGGTTCAGCTGGGAGGCCGATGAGAGGCGGGCGCCGGAGGGCGTCTTGGCCTGGTCCTGCAGCTTCTTCAGCTCCTTCGGGTCGACCAGGGCCGCCGTCAGCGGGTTGGAGAGGATCTGCTGCTGCAGCTTGTTGACGTCGTTCAGCGAGAGGGTCAGCTGGTTGGCGAACGGCCCGAAGGCCTTGTCCAGCGTGACCAGGGCCGAGAGGCCGAGGTAGACGATGATCGTCGCCACCGCGACGTGAACGAAGATCCCCAGCAGCCCGTCCACCCCGCGCAGCACGGGCAACCGGTGGAAGTAGCCGCCGATGTAGGCGCCGATCGCGGCCGCGACCACGGCCAGGATCAGCGCGATGAACACGTCCAGCACCGCGTTCGAGTGCAGGTAACGGGACATGGCGGCTGTGTACGGGGCGCGCTCGCGCAGGATGACCAGCAGCGTGCCCAGGAAGAGGATCTCGGCCAGGAGCGGCTGGATCACCCCGCGCTGGTAGCCGATCACGAGCGCGATCAGCAGGATGGCCGCGATGACGATGTCGAGGATCAAGTCAGCAGCACTCGGCCAGGCAAACCGGCGCCCATTCTAGCCGGGCCCCTCAGCCGTTAGACTCGCCCTCACCAGTGGCGCGGACCATCGCGGTGGCCATGCAGAAGGGCGGGGTAGGCAAGACCACCACCGCCGTGAACCTGGGCGCCGCCCTCGCCGAGAAGGGCCAGCGGGTACTGCTGGTCGACCTCGACGCCCAGGGTCACCTCACGCTCTCGATGGGGATCAAGAACGCCGAGAACCTGGAGAAGACCGTCTACGACCTGTTCGTAAACCCCGAGGTCACGGTGACCGACGTCGTGCAGGAGTCCAGCGGCCTGGGGGTCCACTTCCTGCCCGCCAACGTGGAGCTGGCGGGGGCCGCGAACCAGCTGATCAATGAGATCGGCCGCGAAGGGATCCTGAAGGACAAGCTGCGGCCGGTGCAGCGCCGCTACGACTACATCGTTATCGACTGCCCGCCCTCGCTGGACCTGATCGTCATCAACGCGCTGGTCGCCTCGGACGAGGTCCTGGTCCCCCTCCAGTGCGAGTACCTGGCGCTGAAGGGCATGGAGGAGCTGATGCACACCATCGAGCGGGTCAAGCGCAAGCTGAACCCGAAGCTGCGGCTGGGCGGGGTGCTGCCGACCATCTACAAGGCGCGGACCCTGCACTCGCAGGAGGTACTGCAGGAGGTCCGGCGCCACTACGGCGAGAAGGTTTATGAGGTGCCGGTGAAGGACTCCATCCGCTTCGCGGAGAGCCCGATCGCCGGGCTCTCGATCCTGCAGTACGCCACCAATTCGGAGGGAGCGCATGCCTACCGGATGCTGGCGCAGAGAGTCATGGAGAATCACGCCGAGTGAGGTGGCCCAAAGTGAGTGGTTTCAAGCGGGTTTCGCTGGCCGGTTCGGAGGAGCTCTTCCGGCCCACTCGCCCCGCCGAGGCCGAGGACACCGACGAGGTGATCCGGGAGGTGGTCGACCGCCGCCCGCCGGAGAAGGTCCTGCGCACCCTGTCCTTCACCCCGGAAGAGGTCGAGCTCCTGGTGGAGGCGATTCAGGTGGCCAAGTACGCGGACAAGCCGCGCCCGAAGCCGTCGCTGGACCGGTTCGAGAAGCTCGACGAGCTGAAGGTCAAGCTGCAGGGAGAAGCTCAGGGCCGCGAGTAGGGGCGGCGGCCGCCCCGCGGCAGACCAAACGCGCATCCGCCCTCGAATGCGCCTTTTCAGCGACCGCCGGTCCGGCGGCGCAGATAGTCGTAGATCCAGTAGAGGCAGATCAGGGCCAGGACGCCGCTGAAGCCGACGACGGCCCACTGCTGCACCGTTGAATAATCGCTGGTATGGCGCGCCTCTCGATCGTCAAGGTCCGCCTGGACCGCGAGGTCAACGGCTACCTGGTCGCCTGCGCGACCACGAAGGAGGCGGTCGCGATCGACCCCGGCCAGCCGGCGGCCAGGCTGCAGGAGCAGCTGGGCGACCTCAAGCTGCGCTGGGTGGTGGCCACCCACGGCCACCCCGGCCACGTGGGCGGCAAAGACGACCTCAAGGAAACGACCGGGGCCTCCACCGCGATGCACGGCGCTGACGCCAAGCAGTTCCTGCGCTCGGCCGACCGTTACCTGGTCGACGGCGACGAGCTCGAGTTCGGCGAGTTCCGGCTGCGCATCCTGCACACTCCCGGCCACACTCCCGGCAGCGTCTGCCTGCTGGTCGCCAACCACCTCTTCACCGGCGATACCCTGCTGGCGGGCGGCCTCGGCCGCCAGATGCCGGAGACCAACCTGCGCCAGCAGCTGGCCAGCATCGGCTCGCGGCTGCTCCGGCTGCCGCCGGCGACCGCCCTCTACCCCGGCCACGGACCGACGACAACCCTGGAGCGGGAGCTTCAGGAGAGCCCCGTCTTCAGCGGGCTGCGGGCCTGACGAAGCGGCCCCGCCCGGCACCGGGGGGCTCGCCTCGCAGCAGCACCTCCTTGATCGCGAAGTGCGCCTCCAGGCCCTCCAGGGCGCTGTTTCGCTGCCGTGAGCGCATGTCGGCTGCGCGAATCCGCGTCGTCCCCCCGGGGTCCAGCACCACCAGGTCGGCGTCGGCCCCTTCCTGGATCGCCCCCTTGCGCGGGTAGAGGTTCATGAACAGGGCCGGCTGCTCGGCGCACCACCTGACGGCCTGGCTGAGGTCGCCCAGCTGGCGCGCCAGCTCCAGGCAGCTGAGATATAGCGTCTGCACGCCCGGGCTGCCCGCGGGCGCCTCCTCCAGCGGCAGCGCCTTCTCGGCGTCGGTGTGGGGCGCGTGGTCGGTGGCGACCATCTGCACCGCGCCCTCGGCCAGAGCCTCCCGCAGGGCCGCGCGGTCGGGGGCGGTCCGCACGGGAGGCAGCATCTTCATCGCGGTGCCCACCCGTTCGAAGTCGGCCTCCGTCAACCAGAGGTACTGAGGCGCCGTCTCCAGGCTGAGCCGCGCCCCTGCCCGGACCGCGTCCTTGGCCGCCCGCAGGCCGAGCGAGCTGGAGAGATGGACGACGTGCAGGTGGGCGCCTGTGCGCTGCGCGAGGACGCCGGCGGCCGCGATCGCGACCGCCTCGGCCACCGCCGGCCGCGAGGCCAATAGGTCCGCGTATCCGCTGATCGGGCTCCGAAAGGCTGCCAGCACTGAGGGATCCTCGGCGTGGACCGCGAGGGGCAGGCCGAGCCTGGCCACCGCCGGCAGCAGGCGGGCCAGGGTTCCATAGTCGGGCGGCGGCTCCAGGTCGGGATCCAAGGCGTCGGGGGTGTACAGGACCTGCCTCTTCGACAGCCGGAAGGCGTAGCCGAGGTAGGCTTTGAAGCCGACCGCGCCGCCGGCCGCCAGGCCCTCCAGCATCGACTCCGTGGAACCGGCCCGGACCAGGCCCCAGAGGCCGAAGTCGACCCCGGCCTTGGCTTCGGCGATGGCGACCTTGGCCTCCAACACCTCCGCGGAGTCGACCGCGGGCACCGTGTTCGGCATGTCCAGAACCGTGGTCACGCCGCCGGCTGCCGCCGCCGCGGTCAGCGACGACCAGTCCTCCTTCTCGGTG
>DATGVT010000035.1:0-4260 GCA_035300005.1 Candidatus Acidiferrales bacterium | reverse complement strand
GTCCATCTGGTAGGGCGTGAATGGGCCCCGCCGAGAGGGGTCGGCGACGAACTCGTAGTCGACCAGCCGCGGGCTCTCCGGCTCCTTGTAGACGAGCCGGTTGAACTCCGGGCTGGGCACCAACCAGGCGACCTCGATCGCGATGCCGCCGACCAGCAGCACCGCATAGATGAAGGACGGGTGGTCGGGCACGTCGGCTTTGGGCAGGCGAGCCTTGACGCGCACGAGCCCGCGCCGATCCCGCTGGTAGCTTGTCTTGACCTGCACGCAGGCCATGGCCGGCCGGCCCCGCAGGCCCACCACCAGGTCCCGGTGATCGTCGTCAGCGACGGGGTAATAGATGTCGAGCTCGCCGCGAGAGCTGATCATCAGCACCGCCCGCAGCAGCGAGGCGCCCGCCTCGCCCGCCTGCGTCGAGGTCATCGGCACGGCCGCAGACTAGCGCCTAAGCCGCGGCCCGGATGATCCCCCCGCCCAGCACCCGGGTGCCCGAGTACATCACCGCGGCCTGCCCCGGAGCCGCCCCGAAGAACGGCTCCTCCAGGTCCAGTCGCCCACCCTCAAGAACGGCAGGCACCGGCCGGGCGTGGTAGCGCAGCCGCGCCTGGCAGCGAACCGGCTCCGCAGGCACGACCCCATCGACGAAGGTGACCTCCTCGAGCCAAACCGAGCTCACCGCCAGCTCCTCCCGGCGGCCGACCACCAGCCGGTTCGCGCCCGCCTCCACCCGCAGCACGTACCAGGGGCCGGGCTCGCGCACATCCGACAGTCCCGAGCGCTGCCCCACCGTGTAGAGGGCCGTGCCGCGGTGGCGGCCCAGCTCCCGACCCGACGAATCCACCACCGAACCCACAGCCACGGGCAGCCGCGCCGACAGGTAGGCGGAGGTCTCGCCCCGGGGCACGAAGCAGATCTCCTGCGAGTCCGGCTTGGCGGCCACCGGCAGCGAGAACTCGGCCGCGTGCTCGCGCACCTCGACCTTGGTCATCCCCCCGACCGGGAACAGAACGCGCGCCAGCCGCGAGCGGTCGAGGTGATAGAGCATGTACGACTGGTCCTTCGACGGATCCACGCCGCAGTGCAGCTCCGGCCCCTGAGCCCCCGCCACCACCCGCGCGTAGTGCCCCGTCGCCAGCGCGTCGAAGCCGAGCTCGATGACGCGCCGCAGCATGAGGTCAAAGCGCACGAACGCGTTGCAGCGCAGGCAGGGGTTCGGGGTCCGACCCGAGAGATAGGCGCTGTGGAACGGCTCGATCACCCGCGCCCCGAACTCCCGCTCCAGGTTCCAAACGTAGTAGGGGATGCCCAGCAGCGAGGCCACCCGCCGGGCGTCCTCCACCGCCGACAGGGAGCAGCATCCGCCCTGGCGCGCCGACTCCTCCTCGTCCCCGCGCGGCCACTGCTGCAGCGTGATCCCGGCCACGAAGTGGCCCTGGGCGGAGAGAAGCGCCGCCGCCACCGAAGAATCCACACCGCCCGAGAGGGCAACCGCGATGCGCATCCCGCTGAATCTACCGGACGGCGGCTGGTTTCCTGAGGTTCTCCCGGTAGAACTGGATTGCCCGCGTCCAGGAGTCGCAGGCCGGCTGGTACATCGGGTTGCCCGGGTCGAGCTCGGACCGGGAGAGGAATCCGTGCCCGAGGCCGGGGTAGATCTCGAACTCGTGCTCGATGCCGCGTCGCGTCAAGGCGGCGTCCAGCCGGCCGACGTTTTCCATGCCCACGCCCTCGTCCTGGTCGCCCCAGAAGCCGAGGAGCGGGCCCGCGATGCGGTCCGCCTCGTCCGCGGCCAGCTGAGCGGGAAAGCCGTAGTAGCAGACGGTGGCCAGGTCGTCGTCGGCCGCGGCCAGCCGCAGGACCAGGGTGCCGCCCATGCAGAAGCCCACCGTCCCGACGCGACCCCCAGAGCCCTCCGAGCGCAGCCAGCGCAGGGCGGCCTGCAGGTCCGGCAGCCAGCGGCTGCGGTCGCTCCGGCTCATCCGCTCCATCGCCGCCTCCCGGGTCCGCTCCCCGAGCGGCCCCTCCCGGTGGAAGAGGTCGGGCAGCAGAGCCCGGAAGCCGGCGGTCGCCAGGCGCGCGGCCAGGTTCTCGTAGAAGGGGCTTCGCCCGTAGATGTCGTGCGCGATCAGCACGGCGGCGCCGGAGTCGACCTGAGGAGTGCAGTACAGCGCCGGCACCTCGCCGGCGCGAACCTCCCGCCGCGCGACCGGCGGCGCCTCCCCGCCCTCCGCCACCTCCGGATGGCAGCCGCCCGCGACGGCGGGCACGATCGAGATCTCGTCGCTGGGCTTCAGCCTGGCGTCCAGCCCCTCGCCCAGCCGCACGTCCTCGTCGTTCAGGAAGATGTTCACGAACTGCCGTACCTCGCCCTGGTCGTCGAGCAGCCGCTCCTTGAAGCCCGGATGCTTCCGCTCCAGCTCCTCGACCGCGCTGCGCAGGTCGCCCGCCTCCACGGCGACCGTCAGCTCGCCGTTGCTGAGCCGCCGGAGCGGCCCTGGAATCCTGAACTGGGGCACTAGGAGAGTCCTCCTGAGACCACGACCTAAACCTTGACCTTCTCGCGAAACGAGCGCAGCGAGGGGTCTATTTCAATCCGGCGCCCGTCCTCCGGGCCCAGGTACTCGGCTGTCTTCAACCCGTGTCCGGTCACGTAGGCGACCACCAGCTCGTCACCGCGCCAGCGCCCGGCGCGGGCCAGCTTGGCCAGAACCCCGATGGTCACCCCGCCCGCGGTCTCCGTGAAGATGCCCTCGGTCCGAGCCAGCAGGCGCATCGCGTCCACGATCTCCTCCTCGCCCACCGCCTCCACCACGCCGCCGGTCTCGCGCGCGATGCGCACCACATAGGTGCCGTCGGAGGGGTTGCCGATCGCGATCGACTTGGCGATGGTGTCCGGCCGCACCGGCTGGACCCGGTCGGTCCCGGCCCGGAAGGCGTTGTAGACGGGGGCGCAGCCCAGCGCCTGCGCGCCGGTCAGCCGGGGGACGGAGTCCGAGTCGACCAGGCCCAGCTCGATCAGCTCGCGGACCGCCTGCCGGTGGCGCACGAACTGGCAGCCGCTGGCGATCGGGATGATGATCTCGTCAGGCAGCCGCCAATCCAGCTGCTCCGCGGTCTCGAAGGTCAGCGTCTTCGAGCCCTCGGCGTAGAACGGCCGCACGTTGATGTTGCAGAAGGCCCAGGGCTGCGTCTCCATGATCTCGCTGCAGAGCCGGTTGACCTCGTCGTAGCTTCCCCGCACCGCCACCACGTTGGGCTCGTAGGCGGCCAGGCTGGCCAGCTTGCCCGCCTCCAGGCCGGCCGGGATGAACAGGAAGCAGGCCAGGCCCGCCCGGGCCGAGTAGGCGGCGACCGCGTTGGCCAGGTTGCCCGTGGAGGCGCAGCCCATGATCTCGAAGCCGTGCTGGCGGGCCCAGCTCACGGCCACCGACACCACCCGGTCCTTGAAGGAGTTGGTCGGGTTCATGGTGTCGTTCTTCAGGTAGAGGTTGCGGAGCCCGAGCTCGGCGCCCAGGCGGTCGGCCTTCACCAGCGGCGTGAAGCCCTCGCCCAGCGTGACCACCGGCGCCTCCTCCTCCAGCGGCAGGAGGTCTCGGTAGCGCCAGATCGAGGGTGGGCCGGCGGCGATCCGCTGCCGCGTCAGCCGGCGCCGGATCTGGGCGTAGTCGTAGACGACGTCGAGGGGGCCGAAGCACGCCTCGCAGACGTGGGTGGGCTGGAGCTCGTACTCGGCCCCGCACTCCCGGCAGCGGAGTCCCAGGGGACGGGGCATTTCAAAGCAGTTTAGTTGTGCACGCGACACCAAATCTCAACCGTAAGCGGGTTGCCTTCCGGGCTTGCTTGCCATCTCTAAGCAACTCTTAAGAAGTTTTTGCCGCTTGAGCAAAACCTGGGCAATCGGGCCGCGCTCAAGGTGCCTGCGGGAGGGTTCATAGCCCGCATGGACTCCATCGGCCCTTATCGGGTCCTGCGTAAGCTTGGCCAGGGCGGCATGTCGGCCGTTTTCGAGGCCGTCGACACTCGAACCGGATGCCGGGTGGCGGTGAAGCTGCTGCCCGAGCTGCTGACCGGTGACGACTTCCAGGCGCGCTTCGAGCGCGAGGCGCGGCTGGTGGCCGAGCTCCAGCACCCCAACGTCCTGCCAGTGCTGGACAGCGGCTCCCAGGACGGGGTCAGCTACATCGTCGAGGAGCTGGTCGCGGGCGGCACCCTGGCCGACCAGCCCCGCCCCCTTCCGCTGGCCCGGGCCATGGCCCTCCT
>DATGVT010000034.1:0-3417 GCA_035300005.1 Candidatus Acidiferrales bacterium | reverse complement strand
CTGGGCCTGCGCCCGGCCGTCCTCCACAGCCAGCTCACCGAGCTGGAGCGCGCCCAGGAATGGTGGCGGGTGCGGAGGGGGGAGGCGGCGCTGGTGCTGGGCAGCCGCTCGGCGGTCTTCGCGCCGGTGCCCCGGCTGGGCCTGGTCATCGTCGACGAGGAGGGCTCGGCCGCCTACAAGCAGGAACGCACTCCCCGCTACCAGGCGGTCTGGGTGGCGGGCCGCCTGGCCGCGCTGACCGGAGCCCGCCTGCTGCTGGGCTCGGCGACCCCGAGCGTCGCCACCTACCATGCCGCCGCTTCGGGCGAGCTCGCCCTTGCCCGCCTGCCCCGGCGCGTGCGCGGGCAGCCGCCCGCGGTCGAGCTGGTGGACATGCGGGACGAGGAGCCGCCCGGCGCCCCGCTCGGCCGCCGGCTGCTGGAGGTGGTGGACCAGTCCCTCCAGAACGAGGAGCAGGCCATCCTCTTTCTGAACCGGCGCGGCCTGGCCACCTTCCTGCTCTGCCGGGACTGCGGGCGGGCGGTGCAGTGCCCGGACTGCTCGGTGGCCATGGTCCACCACCCCGAGTTGCACGGTCTTGCCTGCCACTACTGCGGGCATACGCGGCCGCTGCCGGCCCTTTGCCCCTACTGCGGCTCCCGGCAGATCCGGGGCCTGGGCATGGGCACCCAGCGGCTGGAGTCGGCGGTCCGCCGCCTCTGGCCAGGGGCGCGCGTGCTCCGTCTGGACCGCGACTCGGCTCGGGGCCCCGACGGCTACTTCGAGATCTACGACGCCTTCGCGCAGGGCAGGGCCGACATCCTGGTCGGCACCCAGCTGGTGGCGCGGGGCCTGGACCTGGAGGCGGTGACCACGGTGGGCGTGATCGACGCCGACCTGCCGCTCCACTTCCCCGACTACCGCTCGGGCGAGAACGCCTTCGCGCTGGTGACTCAGGTCGCGGGGCGGGCGGGCCGCTCCCGGCGCCCGGCCAGGGTGGTGGTGCAGACCTTCAACCCCGACCACTACAGCCTGCACCACGCGGCCGCCGGCGATTACGAGAGCTTCTACCGCGAGGAGCTGCCGACACGCAAGGCGTTCTCCTTCCCTCCCTTCGCCGAGCTGGCCGTGCTCACGGTCTCCAGCCGTGACGACGCCGCCGCGGCCGGGGCTGCGCGAGAGGCGGCGGAGGCACTGGCCGCCGGCCTGGTCCGGGACGGCATCACCGGGGTGCGGCTGCTGGGGCCGTCACCGGCAGCCATCCACAAGCTGCGCGGCGAGTACCGCTGGCAGCTGACGCTCAAGGGCCACAACCTCGAGCGCGTGCGGCCGCTTCTGCCCCGGGGCCGGGCCTGGAGCTTCGACGTTGATCCCTTCAACTGAACCCTCCCCGCGTGTGGGGAGGGTAGGGAGGGGCTGGGTAGAATCAATTCGTGGTTCGCCCGATCCTGAGCTTCGAGCACCCCGCCCTGCGCAGCAAGGCGCGCCGGGTGCCCAAGGTCGACCAGTCCATCCAGCGCCTGCTGGACGACCTGGCCGAGACGATGCTGGCCGCCCCCGGAGTCGGGCTGGCCGCCCCCCAGATCGGCGTCCTGCTGCGCGCGATCGTGGTCAAGGGCGAGGAGAACCACATCTACCAGCTTGTCAACCCCGAGCTCGTGCGCTCCGAGGGCAGCCAGCTCGGCTACGAGGGTTGCCTTTCCTACCCCGGCTGGGTGGGTGAGGTGGAGCGCGCGGAGGCGATCGTGGTCAAGGGCCGCAACCGCCAGGGCAAGGAGGTGCGGATCAAAGCCGCCAGCTTCACCGCGCGTGCCTTCCTGCACGAGCTGGACCACCTGGAGGGCGTCCTCTTCATCGATCGCCTGACCAGCCTCGACACGCTGCGCCGAATCGAAGACCTGGAAGAGGAGGGCGAACCCTCGCTGGCCGAGGCGGTCAACGCTTAGGAGTCGACTCCTGAACCTCGTCTTCCTGGGCACCGGCGAGTTCGCCGTGCCTTCTCTACGGGCGCTGCACGACCGCGGCCACGATCTGGTCCTGGTCGTGACCCAGCCCGATCGCCCCGGACACCGGCTCAAGCTGACGCCGCCACCGGTCAAGCCGGCGGCCCTGGGCCTGGGCCTGGAGGTGTACCAGCCGGAGAAGGTGCGGGACCCGGAGGCGGTCCGCAGGATCGCAGCCGCCAGGCCCGACCTGCTGGTGGTGGCCGCCTACGGCCAGATCCTGCCGCGCGAGCTGCTGGAGCTGCCGCCTCGCGGCGCCATCAACGTCCATGCGTCACTCCTGCCGCGCTGGCGGGGGGCGGCGCCCATCGCCCATGCCATCCTGGCCGGCGACCAGGTGACCGGGGTCACGATCATGCTGATGGACGAGCTGCTGGACCACGGCCCCATCCTGGCCCAGCGGGAGACGCCGATCGGGCCCGATGAGGACGCGGCCGGGCTGGGCAAGCGGCTGGCGACCATGGGCGCCGAGCTGCTGGCGGGCGTCCTGGACCGGATCGACGAGCTTCAGCCGCGCGAGCAGGACCATGCCCGCGCCCGAGCGGCCCCGCGGCTGAAGAGAGAAGACGGGGAGCTGCAGTGGAGCCTCCCGGCGGCCGAGATCGACCGCAGGGTCAGGGCCTTCCAGCCCTGGCCGGGGGTGACGCTGCCGCTGGGCGGTGGCCGCGTCAAGGTGCTGCAAGGCCGGTCCGCGGCCGGCGGCGGCCGCCCGGGTGAGGTCTTGCGACGCCAGCCCGAGGGACTGGTGGTGGCGGCGGGGGAGGGGGCCTACCGGCTGGAGGTCGTGCAGCTGCCCGGCCGCCGGCCAATGCCCGCCCGCCAGTTGGCGGCGGCCGGTGCCTGAAGGCAAGAAGGAGAAGGACGTCGCCGTCAACCGGCGAGCCTTCCACGACTACTTCGTCGAGGAAAGATTCGAAGCCGGGCTGGTGCTGCAGGGAACCGAGGTCAAGTCCCTGCGCGCCGGCAAGTGCAACCTGCGCGACGGCTACGTGAGGGTGGACGGGCAGGAGGCCTGGCTGGAGCGGGTGCACATCTCGCCCTACGCGCAGGGCAGTGTGTCCAACCACGAGCCGCTGCGCCCGCGCAAGCTGCTGCTGCACCGGCGCGAGATCGCCTCGCTGATCGGGAAGGTGCGCCAGAAGGGCTACACGCTGATCCCGCTGCGGGTGTACTTCGCCCGCAACCGGGCCAAGGTCGAGGTCGGGCTCTGCCGCGGCAAACGGCAGTACGACAAGCGCGAGGCCATCGCCGAGCGCGACGCCAAGCGAGAGATGGCCAGGGTCGTCCGGCGCGGGTGATACTGCGCGGGTGGAGCTGAAGAGCCGCCTGCGGCAGCTGCTGGAGGTGGAGTTCGCGGACGAGCAGGAAGTCGCCCAGCTGGCCGGCAAGCCTGAGTCGGTCGCGGCCGGCGCCTGGCCGGCCGCCGACCACGTCG
>DATGVT010000033.1:0-2760 GCA_035300005.1 Candidatus Acidiferrales bacterium | reverse complement strand
GCAGCGAGGATGTCATCGTCCTTGCTGAGCTCGAAGGGGGTGACTCCAGCGGCCCAGTGGAAGATCTGCAGGTTCCAGGCGCCACCCGTGTAGCCGACCTCGGTGGGGATGAAGTTGAGCACGTTGCAGCCGGTGGGGTCGTTGGGCAGGGCGCTGAGCAGGCGGGCGCACTGCACCGCCGGCGTCGCGCCGTCGGCGCCCACGATGTGGTAGACGACGTTGCCCTTGGTCAGCTGCTGGGCGGCCTGGGGCGACGAGGTGACCTGGGCGGTGGCCTCGTACTCGATGAGCTGGTGGTCGTAGAAGCCGGAGTTCCTGCCCCCGGCGCCCTCGTTGCTGGCCAGGGCCGGTTGGGCCAGCAGCACCAGCGAACCAAGGGCCATGCATGCGGCAGCCAGGCGAAAGAGCTTCATGTCCAATCCTCCCTTTGGGTTCCGGTCAGGCCCAGACCATGGCGTTCTCAGCCGAGCGACGCACTGCCGGTGGGCAGGCCGGCCGTGCTGAGGGTGAGGTTGAAGAAGGTGTGGTCCTTGGCCCCCGCCGCGATGGTTGCCGAGAGCGGCTTCAGGAAGAAGGGTCCGTCGCCGGTGGGATCGGAGCCGTTGACGTCCGGCTCGATCGTGAGCACGACCTTGGTGCTTCCCTGGGCGAGGTTGAGCGGCGGGGTCAGGCCGGCCGGGAGGTTCTGTAGGAAGTCCTCTCCGGGGAACGGTGGCGCCGGGTTCTGGGTCGAGCTGTAGCGGGCAGACTCGTCCGCTCCGTCCGGCTTCGAGAAGCGACCGGTGGAGAGCGGCTGCCCCGAGAAGACGATCCAGCCCTCGTACTTCCAGCCCGCGGGCGCCGCGGGCAGCCTGAGGCCGGCCACCGGCTTTCCTGCTTTGAGGTCGAGGAACCAGACGCCAGCGGTTTGCGGCGTGCCGGCAGCGCCGGTGGGGGCGGCCAGGATGTAGCCACCGGCCAGGCTGCTGACCTCGATCGCCTGAAACGAGAGGTCGGCCTTGCCGCCGGTGGTCTTGCCGAGCAGGATGACGCTGGGCGAGGGCTGGTCACCCGACTTGCCGTCGGGTTCCACGGTGACGGCGAAAGCGTCGGCGCTGGAGACCCTGGCCTTGGTCCGGAAGCCCTTGATGGCGCCTCCCGAGAGGCTGACGGGCCGGCCCGCGGTGTCGACGTTGAAGGTGCCGAAGCTGAGCTTCTGGTTGCCTGAGATCACCCAGCCCTCGTAGTGGCCCTGGGCCAGGTGCTCCAGGCCGCTGGCCTGGAAATTGACGGCGCTGCCGGCCGGGGCCGAGGCAGCCGCACCGCCGCCCGTCGCCGCCCCACAGGCTGCCAGGCCGATCGCCGCCGCCGCGAGTGTCCAACCCAGTGGTGGTCGCATGCGCTCTCCTTTGAGGTTCAGATCCAAGGGAGAGGTTAGGGCCGCGTGGTTGCGAAGGCCTTGCCGGTTTCTGAACAGTTCATGAACACTGCCGGCGGCGGAGTCCGGCGCTGGAGAGTACGAATTAAGATCGCCCGCGTGGCACCCATCCTGGTGGTCGAAGACGAGCCGATCGTCCGCGACGTGGTCGTGCGCTATCTGAACCAGGCCGGTTACCGCACCCTGGAAGCGGGTGACGGAGTCCAGGCCAAGCAGCTCCTGGCGACCGAGGCTCCCGGTCTCGTGATCCTGGACGTGATGCTGCCCACGGTCGACGGCCTCGAGGTCTGCCGCTGGATCCGGTCTCGCTCCAACGTGCCCATCGTCATGCTCACCGGCCTGGGCGAGGAGGCCGACCGGATCGTGGGGCTGGAGCTGGGCGCCGACGACTATGTGACCAAGCCCTTCTCCCCCCGAGAGCTGGTGGCCAGGGTCCGCGCCGTCCTCCGGCGCGGCAGCCACCTCGACTTGCCGCGCGAGCGGCTGATATTCGGCGACCTCGAGATCGACCCGGGGACCCGGGAAGTGCGCCGGGGGGGAAGGCGGCTGCGGCTCACGGCCCGGGAGTTCGACCTCCTCTGCTTCCTGGCCGGCAACCCGCGCCAGGTGTTCAGCCGCGACCAGCTGATGGCTCGGGTGTGGGGCCACGAGACGGCGATCGACACCGGGACCGTCACCGTGCACATCCGCCGCCTGCGCGAGAAGATCGAGCAGGATCCGTCGCGCCCCACCCGCCTGGAGACGGTCTGGGGAGTGGGCTACCGCTTCACGCCGTGATCATCGCCATCCTCCTGGCGGTGGCCGGCGTGCTGGCCGGGGGCGCCGCGGCGGCTCTGCTCCTGACCAGGGTGCGTGGGATCCGGGGCCAGCTCCTGCTCCTGAGCCTGGCCGCGGCGGTGCTGCCGGCCGCGGCGGTGGTGGGAGCAGGCCTGATCATGTTCTCCGCCCACGACGTGCTCGCGCTCCTGGTCCTGGCCGCCGCCTCCGCCGGCACCGCGGCCGTCCTGGCCGCCTTGCTGGCCTCCCGCCTCGCCCACCGCGTCGCCGCCTTCCGCGACGCGGCCGCCGGCCTGGCCGCCGGCGACTTCGCGGTTCGCATCCCGGAGGAGGGGCCGGAGGAGCTGCGCGAGCTGGGGGTGGCATTCAACCGGATGACCGAGTCCCTCTCTCGCCTCTTCGAGACCCGGCGCAACCTGGTGGCCTGGGCAAGCCACGACCTCAGGGCGCCGCTGGCCTCGCTGCAGGTGATGATCGAGGCCCTGGAGGACGGGCTCGCCCAGCCGGCGCAGTACCTTCCGGCCATGCGTGAGCAGGTGCGCACCCTGTCGCGCCTGGTCGACGAT
>DATGVT010000032.1:0-4481 GCA_035300005.1 Candidatus Acidiferrales bacterium | reverse complement strand
GAGTGAGGAGGAATACACGGAGCTGACGACCGAGGTCTAGGAATGAGCCCAGGCGAGAACGAGCCATCCTGGTTGGTGCCTCTGACGCGACAGGACGAGAAGCCGGCGGCGCCGGAGTCGGCGTCGCCCGCCGAACCCGCTTCTCCCGCCGAGGAGGCGCCGCTTGTGGTCGCGACGCCCGAGCCGCCCGCCGCCGCGGTCGTGTGGCCCGAGCCCGAGCCGGTCACGGAGCCCAGCCATCCGACCACCTCGCTGCCCGCGCTGGACACCCGGACGCTGGCGGCGCAGCCCTCGGTGCCCACCGAGGATTCGCTTCCGGCTCAGCCGCCGCCTCCCCCGATCCAGCCCCAACCCACCCAGCCGGCGCTGGCCACCCAGCCAACCCTGCCCACCCAGTCCCCGGCTGCGGCTCCGCCGGCCGCGGCGCCGCCGAAATCCAAGGAACCGGCCCCGGCCGCCTGGTCGGTGGTGCCCGTCGAGGAGAAGCCGGTCCCCAAGCCCGAGCCCGACCTGGCCTTGCGCGGCTATGCGGAGTGGTGGGCCTGGGCCAAGGCTCAGAAGTTCCGTCCGGCCCAGTGCCACCTGGCGGCGCAGGCGGCCCTGGCCGCGCTGGGCGCCGGGGCGGACCAGAACGGAGCGGCGGCTGCCGCCCTGGCCGCGACGGCGCGCGAGGACCAGCTGGGTCCGATCGACGGCCACCATCAGACCTACGTCGCCTGGTTCGCGATGGCCCGGCTCGACTTCGGCCTGGACATCGCGCGCTCACACGCCTTCGCCGAAGCGGGCGCCCACGAGACGGAGAACGGGGCCGACATCAAGACCGCCAGCGCGGCCGCCCAGCGCGCGGCCGGACTCCAGTGAAGCCGGGGAGGCCCGCGCCTGCCTGACTTCGACCTGGCCGTCGTCGGCTCTGGCCCCGGCGGCTACGTGGCCGCCATCCACGCCGCACGCCAGGGCGCCAGGGTGGCGATCGTCGAGCAGAAGGACTGGGGCGGAACCTGCCTCAACGTCGGCTGCATTCCGACCAAGGCCTTGATCCAGAGCGCCGAGGTCCTGAAGGCCGTGCGGGGGGCGGCGGAGTTCGGGGTGCGGGTGGGCGAGCCGGCGGTGGACTGGCCCTCGATGCAGGCCCGCAAGGACAGGGTCGTGTCCGGCCTCCGGTTGGGAGTCCAGTCACTGCTGAAGGCAAACGGGGTCGAGCTGGTCAGCGGGCGCGGCCGGCTGCGGCCGGGCGCGGTGGTGGGCGTGGACGGTCGCGACCTGGGCGCCACCTCGGTGCTGCTGGCGCCGGGCTCGCTGGCCGCCAGGCCGCCCTTCCCGGGAGCCGACCTGGCGCTCGACTCCGACGGTGTGCTGACCATCGAGAGGCTGCCCCGCACGCTCTGCGTCATCGGCGGCGGTGTGGTGGGCATGGAGTTCGCCTCCTGCTTCGATCTGCTGGGGGTCAAGGTGGTCGTGGTCGAGATGCTCGACCAGCTGCTGGCTCCGCTCGATCCCGACATGGCCCGCCGCTTTCAGCAGCTGATGACGCGGCGCGGCATCGAGTTCCACCTCTCCGCACGCGTCGAGAAGGTCGAGCGGGCGGGCGGTGCCTATCGCGTCAGTCTCGAGGGTCGACGGCTGGAGGCCGACCTGGTCCTGGTGACGACCGGCCGCCGCCCGGCCACGGACGGCATCGGGCTGGAGGAGTCGGGCGTGGAGCGGGACCGGGCCGCGATCAAGGTCGACGAGCACATGCGCACCAGCGCGGCCAACGTGTACGCGATCGGCGACGCCACCGCGATCTCGATGCTCGCCCACACCGCCTCCTACCAGGGCGAGGTGGCGGTCGGCAACGCCCTGGGCTCGAAGTCGATCAGCGCCGACTACAGGGCGGTGCCGGCCTGCATCTACACCGACCCTGAGATCGCCTACGTCGGCGTCTCCGAGGCGCAGGCGCGGGCGTCAGGGCAGGAGGTGAAGGTCGGGACCTTTCCCTTCACCGCCCTGGGCCGGGCGCTGGTGCTGGGGGAGACAGCCGGCATGGTGAAGGTGGTGGCCGACCGGGAAGGCTACCTGCTCGGGGTCTCGATCGTCGGCCCGCGCGCGACGGACCTGATCGCCGAGGCCACTCTCGCTCTCAGCCAGGGCCTGACGGCGGCCGAGCTGGCCCACACGGTGCACGCGCACCCGACGCTGCCCGAGGCGCTCTTCGAGGCGGCGCTGGACGTCGACGGGCAGGCCGTGCACGTGGCGCCGAAGAAGCAGACACTCAAGTAGGCCGCGGTGCGTCCAGGAAAGGCGGCTTGGCCGCCTTTACATTGCGCGGAGATCATCGAAGGAGGGCGGGTCCGCGGGGGGGCCGGCGCCGGGTAGCCGCCCGCCGGGGCCGGACCATGGGGGTCCCCTCCGCGTCATTCGATACCGCAGGCGTGGCGGGTGCTCCGCCTGAGGAGCAGGTAGAGGACCGGGATCCCGATCAGGACCAGCGACCAGAGGCCCGCCGCCACCACCGCGGTCACCCAGCCGAGCGGCCGCCGGCGGCCGAGCCCGTAGAAGGCGGCCGCGTTCAGCGCCGCCCCGGCCAGCAGCACCAGCACGGTCAGCGCCGCCGAGAGCAGCAGCGTCTCTGAGAGCGAGGTCGCCGGCACCCCCGACTGCGTCAGCTGCTGGGCCAGCTGCGCCCGGCCGTTGGGGGCCAGGACCAGGGCCAGTCCCTGGGCCAGGTTGAGCAGCCAGAAGATGGCGGCGGCGCCGAAAAAGATCCGCAGCGCGCGCAGCCGCGGCCGGGGATCCTCGGTGGGTGAGTCTGGCGGTGGCGGCGGCCGCACGGGCGGCGCCCCCACCGGCCCCGGAACCGGCTTCCAGCGGGGGGCGCCGCAGCTCCAGCAGTAGCGGTGCTTCGCCTCCAGCGGGGCCCCGCAGCTGATGCAGTGGCCGGCCTCGCCCTCGCCCACCTTGAGCCGATTATCCTCCGCAGCTGCCGGGGCTTGACAGTTACAAGATTCAGGGGTATAAGGTGCCTCGGGACACAACATCTCGTAGCCAACGATCCAGAAGGTTGCGTCCCCCGGCCGACCAGCAGGCAGGCGGAAACCCCCTAACGTCGCAGCCTACGCCCCCCACAGGCTCATCCCACCGCCTGCCTGCGCCTCCTCTCTAAACTTCTAGTGCCGTGGCACGCAAGGGCAAGAAGAAAGGCCGGGCCAAGTTTCGCCCCCACCTGCCGCCCACACACGCGGCGGCGGTGACCACGGTTCCACCGCGGGCGGTGCCGCAGGCCCGGGTCGGAGGCGACCAGGCGCTGGTCCGCGCGGTCGAGATGTCGCTGGGCCCCGGCCGGCCGCTGCCCCAGCGCGGGCGCGGCGCCCGCGGCCTGCCCGAGAGCAGCGACCCCGCCATCCCGCTGGAGCGGGTGCCGTACTTCCTGCCCGACCTCCGCAAGCTGGCGGTGGTGGGGGCGGCCATGGTCGTCCTGCTCTTCCTGGGCTCCTTCCTGATCCCTCTCGTCATCAGGTAGAACCCGCCCTATAGTTCGCGCCATGCAGGCGACAGCCGAGAGAAAAAAGTCAGGCCAGGCGGTCGCGCGCCGCGGGCACCAGCATCCAGTCAACGTCGTCCATCACGACAAGGCCACGTTCGGTGAACGGCTGGCCGACACCATCGCCGCCGGCATCGGCTCCTGGACCTTCCTCGTCGTGCAGACCAGCCTCGTCATCCTCTGGGTCGCGCTCAACCTGCTCGGTTGGTTTTTGAAGTGGGACCCGTATCCGTTCATCCTCCTGAACCTGATGTTCAGCGTGCAGGCCGCCTATACCGGCCCCATCCTGCTGCTGGCCGGCAACCGGCAGTCGCAGAAGGACCGGCTGACCCTCGAGCACGCGGCCCAGGAGGCCGAGAAGGCCGACGCCCAGAACGTGGAGATCCTCTCCGAGATCAAGAAGAACACCGAGGTGACGGTCCAGATCCTGCGTCACCTGGAGCAGATGGCGGGGGGTCCCAACACCCAGGCCTGAGCGCCTGCCGCGTCATACTCGCCCTGTGCGGGTGATCCTCTTCACGGGCAAGGGCGGAGTCGGCAAGACCTCGGTCGCCGCCGCCACTGCCGTCCGCTGCGCCAAAGCTGGGTTGAAGACGGTCGTCATCAGCACCGACCCCGCCCACTCGCTCGGCGACTGCTTCGACCGCAGCCTGGGACCGGAGCTGACCCCGCTGACGGCCAGCCTCTGGGCGCACGAGGTCTCCGCCCTCCACGAGATGGAGCGGCACTGGCGCAAGCTGCACGACTACGCGGCCCTGGTCTTCGCCACCCAGGGACTGGACGACGTGGTCGCGGAGGAGCTGGCCAACCCCCCCGGCATGGACGAGGTGGCCTCCCTGATGTGGATCAAGCACTACGCCGAGCGCGGCGACCACGACCTGATCGTGGTCGACTGCGCCCCCACCGGCGAGACCCTGCAGCTGCTCACCTTTCCCGACGCCGCCCAGTGGTGGCTGGAGAA
>DATGVT010000031.1:0-5153 GCA_035300005.1 Candidatus Acidiferrales bacterium | reverse complement strand
GAGGCGACCTCCTCTCCACCGCGCACCGAAGCCGCGAACAGGTCGGCCGAGGGGGAGGCGACGCGCGGGTCAAGCAGGCGCCGCCACGCGTAGACGAAGTCCGCGGCCCTGACGGGCAGGCCGTCGCGGTAGCGCGCCGCCCTCAGGTGGAAGGTGTACGTGAGCCGGTCCGCGGAGACTTCGTACCGCTCGGCGGCCGCCCCCTCGACCCCGCTCAGGCCGGGCAGGGGCCGGAGCAGCGGCTCGCCCAGCTGGCGGAGCACCGCCCTCTCCTGCGGGTACTGAACCCGGGCCGGGTCCAGGGAGACGGGGGCCGCCGCCAGGTTGACGCGGAGCACCTGCTCGAGGGGAGTCGAGGAGGGCACCGCCGCGACCGGGCCGCCCGAGCAGGCGGCCAGCAGCACCGCCACGCAGAGGAGACGCAACGCCGCCTCAGTCTAGAAGGGCATGCCTCCGCGGAGGTTCCAGGGACAGGGCGCGGTAGGGGGCGAGTACGTCGTCCGCCGCGACCGGCGGCGGCTCCAGGGACAGCGCCCGGAACGGCGCCAGGACCTGCTGCGGCCGGACCGGGGGCCGAGCCGGTTCCCGGCCCAGCAGCTCGGAGACGGTCGTGAAACCCAACCCGCGCTGGCGGGCGACCTGGACGATCGTGCGCAGAGCCGGCGCGGTCATGGGCGCGTTCGGGCCTCCGTGGAGGTGCATGACGACGATCGAGCCCGGCTGGAGGTGGCCGGCCACGGCGGCGGCGATGCTGGCCGCCGAGGGATTGAAGCCGTCGCCGGCACGGACGTCGCCGGAGATGACCAGCAGGCCGAGCTGGCGAGCCAGGCCGACGTCGGAGAGGTCGTAGCAGTCGCCCGGAAAGCGGACCAGGGTGGGCGTCACCCCGGTCGCCGCCTGGATCGCGCCCTGGGCGTCCAGGATCTCGGCGGCCCGGTCGCGAGCGGCGGCCATCCCGTAGCAGGGGACGCGGAAGGCGGCGTGGTCGTAGGTGTGGCTGCCGACCTCGAAGAGCGGGTCCTCGGCCAGGGAGCGGGCATCCTCCGCGTAGGTGGCCGCCCACAGGCCGGTCAGGAAGAGGGTGGCGGGCACCCTTTCCGCATCCAGGATCTCGCGGACCTCCCGGTTGTACCAGCTGCGCACCGCCCCGCTCCGCAGCTGCTGGAGCATGCCGGGGGTCATGTCGGCGTCGAAGGTGAGCGCGATCCGGTTGCCGCCCCGGGGGCCGTTGTCGAAGGAGTTGAAGCCGTCCACCGGGGGGTGGTCGACGGTGGGGCCCAGGCGCGGAGGCGGCTGGGGCCGGCTGGCGGCCAGCGCGGGAACCGGCGCCAGCGCCAGGCAGGCGGCAGCGGCCGCCAGCAGGCGACTCCCTCCTCTCACGCGGCGAATCCTATTCCGAGGCTCGCTCCGAGATTCGCTGCTTGAACGCGCGCTCGCCGCCGCGCCAGCAGACGGCGGCCAGGGCGAGCAACGCCAGCGGCAGCCCGACCGCCAACCCGGCCAGGAGGTAGGCGCCGGCGGCGCCGGTCGCCAGGCCCGGCCCCAGCAGGCCCCAGTCCACGGTCAGCACCGCGCTGAGCCAGCCCAGCAGCCCGGTCAGGCAGAGGAAGAGGCCCAGCCGCCAGAACCTCTCGGCGCGCGTCATCGCCGACAGGTCGAGGCGGCGCTCGCTGGCGGCCGGCTGCCAGCGCCGCGCCCTGGTCACCAGGACCAGCCAGATCACGAACAGCGGCCCGGCCGCGTAGAGGGCCCACCAGGCCTGGGGGTTGAAGTCCACCCCGCCTGCCCACGCCATCAGAGGCAGGGCCCAGATCAGCGCGGTCAGCCCCGCGAAGGCCAGCCAGCCATGGCGCTCGACGAAGTCGCTGGCCCACTCACGCACTTCGCGCACTGTAGTGGGCTCGGCCCCGCGGTAACCAGACATCAATAAGCTCCGTTAGCCATCTGGCGCGTCGCGATGCATAGCGGACCCGGCTCACTGTTGGTCCTGCTCGCACTCGGGCTGTTTGCCTGTGGCAGCGCGACCGCAGGTGGCGTTTCACCTAACGCCTCGTCCCACCCAGGCGCGGCGACCCCGACACCCAGTTCAGTCCCCAGCGTGGCCGCAACCAGCCCAGGCTTTGTGGTGTTCATCACGCTGGTGCCGGCTCCGGCGCGATTCGTGCCTGGCCCAAACCCGCAATCGCCGGCACTGGCGGGGATCCGGGTCTAAGGTCCCGGTAGAGACAAGGGCCGCCCTCGCGGGCGGCCCTCTGTGCACGTAAGAAGGACTTTACCCCTACACGCTCAGGCTGTCGAGGTCGATCGGCTCCTCTTCCAGCATCCGGGCCTGCTGCTCGCGCTGCTTCTTGTAGTAGTCGAGCCCGGTCCCGGCCGGGATCAGCTTGCCGATGATCACGTTCTCCTTCAGGCCGCGCAGCCGGTCCACCTTGCCCGAGATGGCCGCCTCGGTCAGCACCCGGGTGGTCTCCTGGAAGGAGGCCGCCGAGAGCCAGGACGTCGTGTTCAGCGCCGCCTTGATCAGGCCCAGGAGCACGGTCTGCGCGGTGGCGGGCTCGCCGCCCTCCGCCAGCGCCCGCGCGTTGGCCTCCTCGTACTCCCACTGGGAGAGGATCTCGCCCGGCAGCAGGTCGGTGTCGCCGGCGGAGTCGATGCGGACCTTCCGCATCATCTGCCGGACGATCACCTCGATGTGCTTGTCGTTGATGTCCACACCCTGCGAGCGGTACACCTTCTGGACCTCCTCGACCAGGAAGGTCTGGACCGCCTCCTTGCCCAGGATGTGCAGCAGCTCCTGGGGGCTGATCGAGCCCTCGGTGATCTGCTGGCCGGCTTTGACCGTGACCTTCGAGCCGTCCCGCCGCTCCAGCTCGGGCCGGATCCGGGTCTGGTGGGGGATCGGGTACTCGCGCACCTCCTCGTCCACGGTGCGGACGACGACCTCCTTCTTGCCCACGTTGACCTTGCCCGCGTGGCGAGTCTTGACGACCGCGTCGGTCTGCGGGCGGCGGGCCAGCTCCTGGCCCTCCATCACGTCGTCCCCGCTCTTGACCAGGACCTGCATCTTGGCCTCCAGCGGGTACGAGACCTCGAACTCCTCACGGGAGGTCACCTTGACCTTCCGGCTGCCCTCCTGGCGGATGATCTCGAGCTCGCCGTCGATCTCGGAGATGAACGCCTTGCCCTTGGGGATGCGGGCCTCGAAGAGCTCCTCCACCCGCGGCAGGCCCTGGGTGATGTCGACCTGCCCCGCTGTGTGCACCCCTCCGGTGTGGAAGGTGCGCATGGTCAGCTGCGTGCCCGGCTCGCCGATCGACTGGGCGGCGATGACGCCCACCGCCTCCCCGATCTCGACCAGCCGGTTGGTGGCCAGGTTGCGCCCGTAGCACATCCGGCAGACGCCCTCGCGGGCCTCGCAGACGAGCACCGAGCGGACCTTGACCGCGGGGATCGAGAGCGCGATCGCCTGCCGCGCCACCACGTCCCGGATCTCCTCCCCGGTCTTGACCAGCACCACGCCCTTGGGCCCGGCCAGGTCGTCGGCCGCGATCCGGCCGGCGATCTTCTCGAAGAGGGGTTCCGAGCGGGCCCGCTCGGGCGACAGGTCGCGGACCCAGATCCCGTTCCGGGTGCCGCAGTCCTCCTCGCGCACGATCACGTCCTGCGCCACGTCGACCAGGCGCCGGGTCAGGTACCCGGAGTCGGCCGTCCGCAGCGCGGTGTCGGCCAGCCCCTTGCGGGCGCCGTGGGTGGAGATGAAGTACTCGAGCACGGTCAGGCCCTCGGTGAAGTTGGCCTTGATGGGCAGGTCGATGATGCGGCCGGTGGGATCGGCCATCAGCCCGCGCATGCCCGCCAGCTGGCGGAGCTGCTGGATGTTGCCGCGGGCGCCGGAGCCCATCATCATCCAGATCGGGCTGAACTTGTCGAAGGCGGCCTCGGTGGCCGAGGCGACCTCCTCGGTGGCGCGGCCCCAGATCTCGATCACCTTGCGGTAGCGCTCTTCCTCGGTCATGACGCCGCGCCGGTACATCCGCTCGACCTCGTCGACCTCCTTTTCGGCCCGGACCAGGATCTCGTCCTTGGTCGCCGGGTGCGGGATGTCCATAGCCGAGATCGTGATCCCGGCCTGGGTCGCGTGGCGGAAGCCCAGCCGCTTGATCTCGTTGACCACCGCCGCCGTCACCTCGTTGCCGTAGAGGCGGAAGATGTCGGAGACCAGGGTCCGCAGCTGCTTGCGGTCGAAGTGCTGATTCTGGAACACCAGCCCGTCACCGGAACCGTCCACCGGCTCCCGGCCGATCGGCAGCACCTGGTTGAACACTACCCGGCCCGGCGTGGTCACGATCGAAGCGCCGTTGAGCCGGACCTTGATCCACTCCTGGAGCTTGACGATGCCCGACTCCAGCGCGATCAGGACCTCGTCCAGGGAGCTGAAGCTGCGCACCTTCTTGGTCGCCTCGCCGCTGGGCGGGTTGCCCCGGGCGGCGGTCAGCCAGTAGCAGCCGAGCACGATGTCCTGGGTGGGCGCCACCACCGGGTGGCCGTCGGCGGCGCTGAGGATGTTCTGCGAGGACATCATCAGGTTCTTCGCCTCCGCGATCGCCCCCGAGAAGAGCGGCACGTGGACCGCCATCTGGTCCCCGTCGAAGTCGGCGTTGAAGGCCGCGCAGATCAGGGGGTGGATCTGGATGGCGGAGCCCTCGACCAGTACCGGCATGAACGCCTGGATGCCCAGCCGGTGGAGGGTCGGGGCGCGGTTCAGCAGCACCGGGTGGTCGCGGATGACGTCGTCGAGGACGTCCCAGACCTCGTTCCGGGCCCGCTCCACCATGCGCTTGGCCGACTTGATGTTGGTCGTGAAGCCCTTGTTCACCAGCTCGCGCATGACGAAGGGCTTGAAGAGCTCGAGCGCCATCTTCTTGGGCAGCCCGCACTCGTGCAGCTTCAGCTCCGGCCCGACCACGATCACCGAGCGGCCGGAGTAGTCCACGCGCTTGCCGAGCAGGTTCTGGCGGAAGCGGCCCTGCTTGCCTTTCAGCATGTCGCTCAGCGACTTCAGCTTCCGGTTGCCGGTGCCGGTGATGGCGCGGCCGCGGCGGCCGTTGTCGATCAGCGCGTCGACCGCCTCCTGGAGCATCCGCTTCTCGTTG